>JAQTSH010000146.1 GCA_028711405.1 Methanoregula sp. | reverse complement strand
ATCACGATACGTTTGTTGTCGGAAAGGTCCCGGCGGGTGTACATACGGTCTTCTCCCGGTACCGGGAACTGGGCGTGGATGAACTGTACTCGGAATCCCGCACGTTCCGGGTCACGCCAGTCGGCACTACAACCACAATTCACGTGGAAATGATCGATGGAGGGACCGGCATCATCTGTACAGGGAATATCACAGCGCAGGGTAGGGGGATCTCCGGTGCACCCCTGGAACTGGTCTGGGATGACACGCACGTGATCACCATTCAGGCAGATGCCGCTGGCACCTACCGGCAGCAGGTGACGCTTCCGGTTGGTGCCCATCGCATCTATGCAAATTTTTCCGCACAGGACTATCCGGTGACCGCGTCCCGGAGTAACACCGTGACTGTCACAATTGTGCCACCCATCGACCTGTATGTCAGACCGTCATCCGTGCAGTACATGGATCAGCTCACCATCGGGGGTGCGTTGCGCGGCGCGAATACCTCTGCGAAGGATGTCCAGATCGTGCTTGATGGCAGGAAACTGGGTACATACCGGACCGATGCGAAGGGGAATTATTCCACAATGTTCTCGGTCGAAACGATTCCTGCAGGAGTCCACCGGGTGTACGCGAGTTCCGGGGCACACACATCCGGGACGGAGGCATTCACGGTCGTGCCTGTCAACGCGAGCCTTGTGATGTCAGCCCGGCTCTCACCTGACGGCACGCAGGTTGTCTGTTCCGGGCAGCTTCGCGCAGGGGAAAATCTCCCGGTCCGTTCGGCGCCAGTGACCATCGCATGGGGTGGCACCAACACGACAACCACGACGACGGATCTGCGGGGAGAGTTTGAGGAGACACTCTCGCTTCCCGCTGGAGGATACGACCTCGTCGCACAGTTTGACAAGACGGATCTCTATCCCATCGAGCCCGCACGGAGTGCGGTTGTGCATATCCAGGTCCCGAATCCCATTACGGTTCGGGTCATACCTGAGAGTGGAAAGTACCGTGACACCCTCGCGATCACGGTACAACCGGATCACGGACGATACCGGGACACCCTCCTCGTCAACGGATCCCTCCATGCTGACCAGATTGCGTACCAGGAGATCCGTCTCTTTGTCGATGACCGGTTGACCGGAACGTACCGCACGGATGCCAAAGGTGCATTTACCACACCCTACACGATCGAAAAGATTACCGGAGGCAGACACACCTTAAAGGCAGTCCGGGGCGCCATCACCTCCACCGCCATCCCCTTTGTCGTCCTCATGGACAGCACCACCACCACCCTTTCGGCAGAGAGAACCGGCAGCACGGCAGAGGTGACCATATCCGGCAGGGTGAACACAACCAATCGCACCGTGCGTGACGCAACGGTCACGATCACATGGGATGGTACCCATTCCCTTGAAACCCGTACGGACGGGAACGGTGTGTTCCGGGACTCGATCATCCTCCCCGCCGGCACGCACCGGATCCTGGCACGTTTCAACCGCACGGATCTCTACCCGCTTCACCCCTCCAACCGCACAACCGTCATGATCAACATCTCCCCCGGGCTCTCGCTTGATGTCAAACCCTCGTCAGGCACCTACAAAAATCCCCTCACGCTGCAGGGCACACTCGTCCGTCCGGGTTCCCTCGATGGAACCGTCAACCTCTTCCTCGACAACCAGCAGATCGCCACGACCACCACCGATCGCGCCGGGCACTACTCCCATACGCTCATCATCGAACAACTGCCCGCTGGTTCCCATACAGTCCAGGTGAAGACCGGCGACCTCGCATCCGGTGTTAAAACCTTCACCGTTCTTCCGGCACATTCCCGGACCACGCTGACCGTCACACCGGTCAACACCTCCACACTCACCACCTGCAATGGCACGGTCATGGCATTCAACCGGGCAGGGGACGTCATCCGTCGCCCCGGAAATATTCGGGATGTGATCGCGCTCCTCCCCACGCTCGGCAGGGACCCGTGGTCTGCGGCAACGCGCCCGGTCGGTGGTGCACCGGTCGCGCTCATCGTGAACAACGAGCGCCTGCTGGAGATGCAGACCGATGCATACGGGCGGTTCTCGTGCGTCGTTGCACTCCTACCGGGTGACAACCGGATCACCGCCCGGTTCGACGCGACAGGATTCCCGCTCTACCCCTCGCAGGCAAAAGAGCACTCTGTGAACATTCCATCGGCGAACATGACCCCGTTTGTTGAAGAGGAGAGCAATCCGGTCACCGCGCTTGTGCCGGTGCTGGTCGTCGTTGCGATCCTGCTTCTCTTCACTGGCGGGGCAGTCTTCTACCTCAAACGTCGTTCGTTACGCTTTATGACCCGGCGCACCACCGCAGAGACGAGTGTTGAGGACGAAGCTCGTGCGTCCGCCGCAGAGATCGAGCAGGAGATCGTTGCAGCAGAATCCTATCTCGCGGCGGTCTCTCCGCCGGATCCGGCACAGGTCGCCACTGATCCCCTCCTCGCCCGGTACATACGGATCCTAAACGCGCAGGGACTGAGCACCGCCGCACGCGCAGTCTACGTCCATTTCACGGGCTCGATCGCTGAGAGACTGCACATCCGTCGGCACCGGACCCTCACGCCGCGCGAATTTCTGGGGCAGTGCGACAAGCGATCCTTCACCGACACGTTCTCGGCGTTCATCGCCGTCTATGAACAGGTCCGGTACGGGGGCATAAAGACGCCGGCAAAA
Organism: Methanoregula sp.; assembly: GCA_028711405.1. GTDB lineage: Archaea > Halobacteriota > Methanomicrobia > Methanomicrobiales > Methanospirillaceae > Methanoregula. Next base: position 2,401 of record JAQTSH010000146.1, on the reverse strand, counting down.
GAGAACGAATTCGAGGAGTCGGTCAAAAAGACGGACGAATCCCTTGGAGGTGACAAAGATTAGAGCCGCATTCTGGATTGCCGGTGTGGTGCTGCTCCTTGCAGTGATCGTCGTTGTCGGGCACGTATCGACGAACAGCCTCGAGTTCTCCCGGTACAACTCCGGCTGGAACGGCACATCACAGTTCTTCTCGGACCTCGACCGGCACCGGCTCGTTGAGATCGCCGATCCCGCCCGGCTCGATGCGTACCAAAAGAACGCCACGCTCTTCATTATCGCGCCAGAACGTCCGCCAACCGAAACCGAACGCGACGCGTACAAGGCATTCATCGAACGGGGCAACACGATCGTCCTCGCCGATGATTTCGGGACGGGAAACGCGATCCTGCGGGGTATCGGGAGCCGGATCTCGATCCGGCAGGGCAACGTATCGAGCATCGACCGGGAATACGCTGACTCGTACTCGGCAGTTGCCTACTCGTACGCGAACGTCTCATTAACACACGATATCAGAAAAATTCTCCTGAACCGTGCCGCACCTCTCGAAGGGGGCACGACGCTTGTGCGGACTTCAATCATGAGCTGGATCGATGCGAACGGTGACCGCCGGATCAACAACGACGAACGCCTCGGCGCGTTCACCGTGGTCGCCGGTGAAGAGATTGGTTCCGGGAGACTCATCGTCATCTCAGACCCAAGCATCTTCATCAACTCGATGTATGCTCCGGATCCCCGGTGGGACAACCGGGCGTTCATCTCAAAGCTGGTGGACGGGAACGGCGCGATCCTGGTCGACCAGGCAAACTCCCGCACCTGCGAAGCCCAGGGATTCAACGAAATACTTCATGTCATAAGAACCACATTAATACTGGAAGTCGTTCTTCTCTCTGCCCTAATGGTCGCCATTGCATGGGCGTGGAGAACAAAGAGGCTATAGGTGACAGGATGGAAACTGCCGAACTGGAGAAGGAGATACAGGGAATTGCCCGGTTGTACACCACGGTGAACGAGACGATCGGAACCTTTGTCGTGGGCAACCGGAAGCTTGTCGATTACATCCTTGTTTCCCTGCTCTCCGAGGGGCACATCCTGATCGAAGGCGTGCCGGGCACGGCAAAGACCACGGTCGCAAAGTCGATCGCCCTTATCACCGGCTGCGGGTTTAACCGTATCCAGGGCGCGATCGATCTTCAGCCGACAGACATGATCGGCGTGCGAATCTATGACCAGGAGAAAAAAGAGTTCTCTTTAAGGAAAGGTCCGGTCTTCACAAACCTCCTGCTTGCCGATGAGATCAACCGTGTGAACCCGAAGTCCCAGAGCGCTTTTATCGAAGCGATGAGTGAGCGGCAGGTGACCATCGACGGGATCACGATCGCCCTTCCGAGTCCGTTCTTTGTCATCGCCACCCAGAATCCCTTTGAATTTGAGGGCACGTTCCCCCTGATCGAAGCGCAGCGGGACCGGTTCATGTTCGGGATCAACTCTGCCTACCTGAGCGCGGATGAGGAACTGGACATCATCAAACGGGTGCATGCCGGGCAACTGCACTGGGATTCCTTCGCCGCAAGCCTGCACCCGCTCCTCTCCCCGGAGGAGATCCGGCGTCATATCGAGATCATCCGGCAGGTGACGGTAGAGGATCCGGTCCTCCAGTATATCCGGGACCTCGTCATGGCGACACGGACGCACCCGGATATCGATCTCGGCGGATCGAGTCGTGCTTCTATCGCGCTCGTCAAAGGCGGCAAGGCACTCGCGGCGCTCAGGAACCGGCACTACGTGATCCCGGACGACATCAAAGAGATCGCGCCGGCAGTTCTCAACCACCGGATCCTGATCTCCCGCGAGGCAGAGGTCGGGGGACTCACCGCCCGGCAGGTGCTTGACGAAATCCTTGGTAAAGTTGAGGTGCTCTGAGTTGTGCTGATGCGACGGTGCGCTCAAGGCTTGAGCCTGATCATCCTTCTCCTTGTGGCAGGCGCGTACATCCTTGATGATCTGGCGCTCCTTCTTGCTGCGGGGATCCTCCTCTGCGGGCTTGTCGGGCAGTATCTCGTGTTCGATCGCCGGTTCCGGGAGATCGTCTCATCAGTATCTGTTGAGCGGTCGCTCGAACGTACCCAGGTCCGTAAAGGTACGACCCTGCGGGTCGCAACGACCGTGAGAATCACGGTACCCCCGCCGATGCATGCAACCATTTCCGAACGCCTCTCTTCGCAGGTTGCGGTCCTGGACGGTGACACAACCCTTTCAGCTGATCCGGATCCGAACCCTCGCACCTGTCAGTTCCGGTACCGGATCACGCCGGTGGTGCACGGCAGGATGCACTGTGTCGGTATCACCCTTGCGGTGCGGGACGTCTTTTTCTCCCATGAGATTGATCTCTTCTCCGACCCGT
>JAQTSH010000145.1 GCA_028711405.1 Methanoregula sp. | reverse complement strand
ACCCGTGATATCGTCAACATCCTCACCTGGTTCAAACGGAAGTACAACGTGAAGTATGACTGCGGGGATGCAGTGCGATGCGTGATCAGCTGAAGGTCTTTGGCATTGATATCATCAAAGGGTCGGTCCGGTCACGGTCCCGCCGCCCGATGTATGCCCTTGTCCGGATGACCGGAAAGGTGATCGAGAGTGAATCTGAGGTCTCGCTCTTCCGGCTCTTCCGCCTGCTCTTGGCTGAGCAACCCGACATCCTTGCGGTCGACAGCCTCCAGGAGATCTCCGCTGACCAGCATGAACTCTTCTCGTTTTTACAGGGTCTGCCCCCGCACACCCGGCTCGTGCAGGTGACCGGCGGCGAAAAGAAGGAGACGCTCGGCAAGGTGGCAGCCCGGTATAACATCAGTTTCAACCGGTTCGATCCCTTTGCCGAAGCCCGTACCACTGCACGGGTGGCATCGCTTGGCGCCGGCGCGGAAGTGATCGCGTTCGAGAACGAGAGTGTGGTGGTCGTGAGCCGGCACCGGTCCCCCGGCAGGGGCGGGTGGAGCCAGAACCGGTACGTGCGCAAGATCCACGGTGCCGTCCAGTTGAAAGGGCGCGAGATCGAGCAGGCACTTGTCGCTTCCGGGCTCCGGTACGAGAAGAAGGAGACCAAAGCCTTCGGGGGGTGCAGCCGGGTGGCGTTTCAGGTCTTTGCGACCCGTGACCTGATCCCCGTCTCCACCTATCGCGGTGCGGATGTGCAGGTGCGGATCAGCGGGAAGCGTCTCGAACGGATCCGGTTCCGCCCGCTTTCGGGCAAGCCCCGGTACCTGATCGTGGGGATCGATCCCGGTACGACCACCGCGGTCGCCGCGCTCGATCTTGACGGCAACCTGCTCCTGCTCCAGAGCTCGCGCCAGATGAACATGGCGGACGTGATTGAGTCGCTCTACCGCACGGGAAAACCGCTCATCATCGCGTCCGATGTTCAGCCGATGCCCTACTCGGTGGAGAAGATACGGCGGTCTTTCTCAGCGGTAGCATATTCCCCGAAACAGGACACCAGTGTCGAGACGAAGATGGAGCTCACGGCACCGTTCCAGTACGGGAACGATCACGAACGGGATGCGCTCTCTGCGGCGCTCGATGCGTACCGCCAGTACCGGAACAAGTTCCAGAACCTCGCAAAGCGTGTCCCCCCCGGGCACGATCTCGATGAAGTGCGGGCGGGCGTCATACGGGGGCAGTCGCTGGAACTGGTGCTCGGGGATATGAACGCCACCGCACCGGAACCCGTGACCGAAGCCCCTGCCGTGCCCGTTGATGGCAGGCATGATGAACGGGTCCGGGTGCTGGACGGGATGGTGAAGCGCCTGCGGGCGTTTAGTGATGAACTGCAGGAAGAGATCAAGACCCGTGACTACGAGATCCACCGGCTCCAGGCGCGGTTACGGAACAGCCACACCGAGCGGGATGTGCAGCTGGCAAAGGATGCCGAGATCGCCCGACGCGATGCGATCATCCAGAGTTACAAAAAAAGGCTCCGCAAGGAAGAGCGGCACAGCCGTACCCTGTCGAAGCGCCTTGCACGGATCAAGAAGTTCGCCGAGCTCTCGATGGAGGGGGAGGTGGTACCGGTGAAGGTGATGGACGCGCTGACCAAAGAGGGTATGCGCCGCCTGTCTGATGAAGCCGGGATCGATCCCGGGGATATCGTCTTTGTGAACCGGACGGACGGGTGGGGGAGGAGCGTGGTCAGGGACCTTGCCGCAATTCCCGTTGCAGCGGTGATCACCGGGGCATCTGCTCTTGCTGCGAGCGACCCACAGATGGTGCCGGCATTCCGTGAGGCACATGTCCCGATCCTCTCCGACCGGGTGGCGGGTGTGCAGGTGCGGGGAAAGCAGGGACTCGCGGCAAAAGACCAGCTGGACGCTGCGCTGCGGACATGGCATGATGAGCAGGCACACCGCGAGCGTGAGAAGAAGTCAGCTCTTATCGAGCACATATTCAAGGAGTACCAGAGCGAACGGGGTAAGGAGGTGCGCAGGAGTGGATGACCGCGAATTGTTGCAGGTGGTGATGGGGATTGTCGGGCGGGAGAACTGCCTTGATGATTGTGCCGTATTGCCCTGCGGGGAACAGCAGATGGTGGTGACAACGGATATGCTCCACCAGACTACGGACTTTGTGCCGGGTATGAATGACTGGCAGATCGGCTGGATGAGTGCGGCAGTGACCCTGTCCGATATCGCGAGCATGGGTGCCGCGCCGAAATACCTGCTCATTGCGGTCGGGCTCGACCGGTGGGAGCAACTCTCCGGTGTGATGCAGGGCGCGAAAGACTGTTGCACGAAGTTCGGCGCTGCGATCATCGGGGGGGATATCGACCGGCACGGTGAACTGACGGTGGTGACGACGGGTCTTGGGCTTGTTGCCCGCGACCTCCTTGTCCGGCGCAGCGGGGCGAAGCCGGGGGATCTGGTCTGTCTCACGGGCATTCCCGGTCAGGCGCAGGCATGGCTCGAAGGGTTTCACCAGCACGAGAAAGCGCTCTTCGAGCCGCAGCCGAGGGTGGCGGAAGGGCAGCTCCTCGCACGGGGGGGTGCGAGCGCGATGATGGATGACAGTGACGGGATTGCCCTCTCGCTCTATGATCTGGTGAGCGTGAACGAGTGCGGGTTTGCGATTGAATCCGCGACGCTGCCGTTGCCTGCCGGTGTGCCGGGCGAGGCGGCTCGCGAGCTTGCCCTTTACGGGGGTGGGGATTACGAGTTGATCTTCACGCTCCCGCCGGCACGCCACCCGGTGCCGGGCGTGCGGTACACGGTGATCGGGCAGGTGATCCCTGAGCGGGTGGTGCTTGTCGATGGCGTCCCCCCCGAGCGGCGTGGGTACCAGCACCGCTGGGGATAATCCTTTTTTCGCGCAGGGCGCGGGCGCATTTCTCTATATACGAATAGCAAGAGATCTGTGTTATCAGAAAGGAGTGATCGTATGGATTCACTGGAAAGCAAGCTGGACCGGCTGACGCCCGGGCAACGCCGGGAGGTCGATGACTTCGTGGATTTTCTCCTCCAGCAGTCTGGCAGCAGCACGGCGGCTTCGATGCCCGTGTCCCGGCAGGCGCCCCCGCCGCTGTCGGTTGCCCCCCCGGCATTTATCGTGGAGGACACCTCCCTTCCCCTGCCGGAGACCAGCACACCCCCGGTGACCGGGTTCGCCCGTGAGACCGGGATACCCCCCCACGCCCCTGAGCCTGTCGTGGCATCATCCCCCATTCAGGAGATTGTTGTCAGCACGGACGACTACATCACGCGGGATTATATGGACTATGGGCGGTTCGACCAGCCTGCACGCGAACCATCCCCCGCAGATGCAGCGGTGCGGAAGGTGAAGGAGACCCTGATCCGAAAGAGTAAAGAAGACCGGTCACGCCAGTTGCTTGACTGGATCGATTGAACGGAACGGGTCGACCGGATTTTTCTCTACCCTTTTTTGTGCCTGTTATCTTATCGCGAGGGCGCTGCCCTTCGAACCCGACGAGACTTACAGTCTCGGTGGAAGTTGTAAAAAACGATGAACCGGCGGGATGTGAAGGCGTGAAAAACGATGGACTCGACGGGATTTGAAGCCGTCAAAATCGCGAGGGCGCTGCCCTTCGAACCCGACGAGACTTACAGTCTCGGTGGAAGTTGTAAAAACGCTGAACCTGGCGGGATGGGAAGTCGTGAAAAATGATGGACTCGACGGGATTTGAACCCGTGGCCTTCACGTTGCAAACGTGACGATCTACCCCTGATCTACGAGCCCGCAGCATTCAGTTGCGGCATATACTTTTTCTGCACAATCCATATAGTTGTTACTGATCGGGAGCGTTTTTTTGACGGATGCGCCGGAACTGTCAGGTCAACCTCATACCGGTGATTATGTCTTCCGGTTCTTATGATAGATCGAGTAGACCGTCGCCACCGCCCCGATGATGGCGGTCAGAACCCCGAGCACTGCTGCGACAACACTGGGACTCTCCCAGATGGGTGCTGGTGCGGGTGTCACGCTGATGTTGACCGTGACCGTGGATGTGACTGTCGCTGTTGGTGTGCCCTGCACGGTCTCTCGTGGCGGGAGTGCGCCAAATGCGGTCACGGTACCTGCCCCCATAACGTACATGGTCGTGTCGTAATCGTAATATCCCGTCAGCGCGAGTTTTACCGCGTGGTAGCCGGGCAGCAGCCCGGAAAGGTTCGCCGGTGTCGTCCCCCGGTAGACGCCATCGATGAAGATATCCGCACCGAGGGGCGACGAATAGACCGATACGTTCCCGGAGACCTGCGCCGGAATAACGGTCATTGTCGTATTTGGCGTGACGGTGATATTTGCCGGGGTGGTAGTGGGAAGCGGTGGTGTTGTGACCGTTGTTGGCACGAGCGTGGTGACATTTTGGGAGACAGGGGTTGTGGTGGGAGTGACCGTGACCTGCCCCCGCAATGCGAGCAGGTGCGTGATAAGGCGCTCGTTGATCCGGTCTGCTTCAGTACTGGTCAGGTATGGCTCGATCGATACCGGTGTCCAGACTACTACAAACCCATTCCCGTATCTCCCGAACACAAGCGCCGGGGTGCCATCTGAAAAGCTAAGCAGCGTGACCGCACCCGGTTTTGAGACAGACTGTGTGCGTTGGTTCACAGGAGTTGTGTTCGGGTAGCGTGTTCGTAACCCGGAGAAAATATCCTGCGAGAAGGTCGTGTTCGGATTGGTCACGGTAAGGCAGGCACTCGCTGGCGCGGTATTGCCCGTCTCCACCGGCAGGCTCGCGGAAAAATTCCGGTCACTACCGTGTGCAAGAACCAGAACCTTTCCTGCCGCCACGGCTGCTTCGATTTGGGTGGCAACGCCGGGATCAACCGGTTCCCCGCCATCGAAGATGATCACATCGATTGATGTGTTGGTGTAGTGCAGCACATCGGTGTCAAGTGCCTGTGCTGAAGTACCCGGAAGCGAATACACGACCGTGAACGTATCCCGGTGCAAGGCGGGACCGAAGCCGGCAGTACCCCCATAGACCGCGACATTGATGGCAGCTGCGGGCATGAAGATGAGCAGTGCCGCAAGTGCTGCACCAAT
>JAQTSH010000144.1 GCA_028711405.1 Methanoregula sp. | reverse complement strand
TGGAGCGGGCGCAGGTGTTTGCCCGGCAGCACAGCCGGAACGAGTCGCTCGCGGTCTTCAACAACCGGACCGGGGAGTTTATCTCCGGCAGCCTGTATATCTTCGCCTACGATTATGACGGGACGACGCGTGCACTGCCGTTCCAGCCGGAACTTATCGGGACGAACCGGATGGAGACGGTGGATGCCCAGGGTATGCGGTTTATCGAGAACCTGTCCCTCAAAGCGAAGAACGGCGGAGGGTTTGTCGAGTATCTCTATGTGGATCCGAGTCAGAACTTTTCAGTCCAGAAGAAGACCGGTTACGCGGTGGATGTGGACGGGCAATGGTTTGTGGGTTCCGGGATCTATGCCTGAGCGCTCGCCGTTTTCCTCCGGGGTCGCCGGACGACTGGCGTTTGTTTTGTTTTTCCCGGCGGGTGAATGCCGTCTGCCGGTGTGTCGTGGCGCAGTCTGACCGTTCCCCCCGGGAGGATGGGTGGATGAGCGGATGATTGGCATTGTAACGCCACATTTCCAAGTTATTATATACCGGTATGACGGAGAAAAAGTATTGATCGGTGAGACGAATCTGAAATTTCGCTGATGTGCCGGAACCTGCAGGGTTCATGGATTACAAAATCCGGAGGGGTGATGACTGTTGCCAGGTTCCTGATATTTATTGGGGTCGCTGCGTGTATCGTCAGGGGATCTTCTTCTTTCTTCCGGGGGATTTTGTCTTCACTGAAATGATCATGTACTACGTGACGACCTACGGGTCATTTATCATTGCGGGACTGGGCAGCAATCCCAACACGGTCTTCTTCGTCCAGAAATCACCCACGGTCCTTCTTGTGATCACGGGGCTTATCTTTATCCTCGCGGGTTTCGGGTTGGAGATCTATGAGAGTACGTGACCGAACCTGACGGTCATGTATCCGGGAGAGGGAGTATTATGAATAGGATTGCCGGAAAATTTTTTAAAAAACTCATTTTATTGTGAAAAAAATTATTGAACTGGACGAATGGGTTTCGTGATAACACAGTATGCATCTTTTATGGTGCTCTGTGTCCCACGATGATCATTTGTTCTACGGATTAATTCTTCATGTATCTTCTTTCTATACGTGCAGACTATTCTTTCACCTTCAATCGAATCTCCGAAATCAAAAAGGTCCGTCATTATATCGCCAATTGAAGTTTTCCTTCGTGAATTAATTCCTGTACTGCTTTCATTACGGTTTTCAAATCCAACCGCAATTTGACGGCGATATCATCCGGATAGTTTTCTCCATGTGTGTTGTAGAAGTCCAAAACCTGGTTTTTTACCTCATCAAATGGTACATCCACAATCTCTATGTAATGAATTTTCACCTGAGAATTCTGAAGGTGTTTAAGGTTCGTTACTTCAGTTTTTAATTGATCCACTTGTTTTTGTAGATCAATAATAATTTCACATTCTGTGCGTTTTCTTCGTTGTCCAAATACATCATTAAACTCGTATTGATTCATTGTATTCACTCTATGCGGTGGAAAGGAATATTGACAAGATAACATTGTATTCGCCATACGTGGATAGGTTTGTCGTGGTAGACTGTCAAAACAAGAGTTTGATTCAGACATCCCCGTCACAGATCCATAAAATGAGCGAAGTTTAAGAGAGGGTTCTATTGTAGTATCTTGAATCATCTCTGTTTGATTGCATTGTTTTTTAGTTAATTTTGATTTAGACATAATAATCGTTTAAATCCTAATTTCTCCGTGTGCCTTTTCATAATCAGCAACCTGACTCTGAAGTAAACCTGATAGAATTTTTGCACCTTGAGGACTCATCAGAACCGTTCCAATATAACGACATCGAGGTAATTCGTCTCCTTCACGAGGCAGTAATTGAGAATATTCAATGTTCATTGTTGTGATGCTATAGGACATACGAAACACATCAGCGTAGAAGAGATTAAACGGATCTTCGTTAAAAGATATTTTTAATCCATCCGATTCAGGCATAGTAATCCTTTTTTGTGTATCTTAAAAAATTAATAGGTTTCCTGATCATTTGTCAACTGTATTTCCAACCTCATTGTTGCTGCCTTCAAAAATAAGATTGACATTAGGACACAATCCGAATGTTCCTGTGGTGTGAGAATCCATGCACCGATATCCTATAACTCCCATCACCTCCCATCTCATAACCCGACACCCCTCCATATCTACCAAAACCTGCTCCGACGTGAATCCGGAAATCGGCTGCCAAGGGCATTTCCTGGCAGGATCTCCCGAAAAGCAACCTGCACTATTTGTGAGAAAAAGATGTCCTCAAAAGCCCGCTATTTTGCACGGTCAAAATCCATTTAAATCGAATATTTTCCAAAAACACGCGTTTTAAACGATATTTTCCGTGGGCGTTGGCATAATTTCCAGTGGAACTTGGAACCCCGATCCGGATGAGGCGAATCGGAGCCCGAAATGAGCCCGGATGAGTCTCTTTCCCGATCCGTCCGGCATCTGGACGTACAGTCCTCTCACCCGTCTCCACGCGAACAAATCCCTCAAACCCTCACTTCCATTCCAAGGGCAATATATGGGGTTTTTCCGGCTTTTCGGTATAATCCATCGATCCGGAAAAAATATGCCACCGGAACGCTGCTATTATGCAGGTTCAAAAACCGTTTAAATTGAGTATTTTTGGAAAATACGCGATTATAATGATATTTGTTATGCGCGTGGACACAACCGCCACAAAAACCCGGAAATCCGATCCTGATCAGGTGAATCGGAGCCTGAAATGAACCCGGAATGACCCCGGATTGACCCGGAAAAGGGTGTCTTTCTGGTGTGCCTGATCAGCCAGGGCGACACCTGGTGCCAGAAGGAGTAGACCCGTCCAATACGTGTACATTTTATCCTTGACTTGGACCATACCACCACCTTCCTTCTCCGGGGTGGAGAACCTGTGGCAGGGAAAGGTAGGATATTGGGGGGTATATGGGTGGTTAACGGGAGAGGGTAGGTCATGAGAGGTGGGGGTATCGGGAGCGGTATGGATGTCCCCAAACTGAGATAGAAGAAGACTTTAATCGTATATCATCACATTGAACATCAAGGAGTTTAAAGAAATAGAGATGAACATTCTTATAACGGAATTTAAACGCTCACAAATAGTAATTTTTTATTATAAACAAACGGGGGCATAAATGGCTGCAGATAGATTGCCAAAAGCGCCATTAGTGGAAGCAATTTTTGAAATGAAATGGAACTTGGATCAGTCTGGTTCTGGTGTAAAGGTTGATCCAAATTATAAACTATTAGTTGGGCGATTCTATGATCGGTTATGTGAGAAGGACTATCCATTTCATGAGCAACTCCCAACAGCAAATATGCCTGATGAAATGGCACCCTACATAATTCAGCATAGATTCAGAAAGAAAGAGGGCGGCTGGCCCTTAATTCAGTTAGGTCCAGGCATTGTTACATTTAATGAAACTGAAAGATATGACTGGACTGATTTTCAGCATAGATTATCTGAAGTAGTTACACAATTTTTTGTATCTTATCCCAATCCTAAAAAAATATATGTTGAGGATTTAACTCTGCGATATATCGATGCAACGGATTTCAACTTTAGTCAAAATATTTTGTCATTTTTAAAAGATAATATGGGTATGGATATTGTAATGCCTGAAACCCTATTCAAAGAAACCACGATAAATAACTGTCCTCTGGCAATAGATTTTAAAATAACATACCCGTACCCTAATGGTGGGGCCACTATTCGTTTTGCACGGGGAACCAGGAACAATAAAGATGCATTAATTTCAGAAACGGTTGTAAATTCTCATGGAAAATGTGTGCCTCAAAACCAGGAAGATATCATTAACTGGATTGTGAAAGCGCACGATTTGACTCACGTTTGGTTTATCAAATTATATGAAAACCTGATGGGGCAATTTAAATGAATTGTTATCCGTCAACATCATTCAGCACATCTCATATCACACTGGCTAACCAGTATAGTTCACCCTATAGTTCAGAAATCGGGGATTATTATGAACTCGCGATTATTTCTGATATTCCTAAAACAATTTTTGATATCTTAATGGAAATTATCAGAACATTATCCCCTCAGTTTGAAACAGATTATTCTTCCACTATTAACTATGGTTACACTATTCCAACAGAGTCATTTCCGTTTTCTTTAGATTTTTTCAGACGATTATCTATTCAGAATATTCAGGAACTATCGGATTTTTTCACACAACATAATGATATTTTACCGGTTTTCCTTTTTGGATGCAAACTTTGTACGGATACGTTTGGACCCGATGTTGAATTATCAGTTGATATTGTTCAAGATCCAGATAGTGATTTTGAATGTATTGAAGTAAACGTCAGAAAAACCGTATATGAAGATAATTTCATGGAAATGCTCGAATCACTTAGTGATCGTTACTGGAATACGCAGATGGATACATCATCATATTTTATCATCTCTACAGATTTTCAACCCCCTGTGAAAAAATGACGTTCCAGTGGAAAGATTATTTAGCTATCGCAAATTACCTTTATGATTACGGTCAGAAAACTCCATCCCTCAATGAAGCTGCAAACAGGTGTGTTGTAAGTAGATCATATTATGCAGCTCATTGCCATTTACGAAATTATGCAATTTCACACGGGGCACACTTCTCAACTTCCGGGAAAGCACACGGAGAAGTTATCGATTATTTTGCGAAAAATCCTGATCCGGATATGAGAAAGATCGGTCAAAAATTAATTCAATTAATAAAATGGAGAATCAATAGTGACTATAAAGATCACATTAGTGTGAATGATTTGAACGCGAAAAATAGTATAACCTTTTCAAATGATATTTTTCGATTGTTACCTTAATTAGCATGAAAATCGGCAAGCCGATTTTCATAACGGTTTGCCTGATGCACACATCATGGTGTTTTATTCAAATACCAAATCCTCCCATGACGTAAATGATTTGGATACGTGAATTGTGAAACCTGCTATGGATAAGATTCCTGAATGGGGCTTCAGGTTAATGATCTGAGAATGCGGTAAGCTAACGAGGAGTCGCGTAATGCGAATCCAAAAGTCCTTTCAATGTGTTCAGATGCGATTCAGTTTT
>JAQTSH010000143.1 GCA_028711405.1 Methanoregula sp. | reverse complement strand
GGTTACCTGGTCACCAACGGATACATCCCGGCACCGGTCGCAAACTTCACTGCGAATATGACGAGCGGGACAATGCCCTTAACCGTCCAGTTCACGGACGCATCCACGAATGCCCCGACCAGCTGGCTCTGGGACTTCGGTGACAACGCAACGGCAATCACACAGAATGTTACGCATACCTACACGACAGCCGGTACTTATACGGTGAATCTGACGGTCACGAACGCGGCGGGCACCAACAGCCTGGTCAGGGACAGGTACATCTCCGTGTGGAACGCTTCCGCAGACCGTGCCCAATTGATCCTTCCCGCCGCGTCGCTCTACCAGAACACCGCGACACAACTCCCGGTACTGGTGACGAACATTACCAGTGGAACCGGCATCTCATTCAACCTCGCGTATGATCCGGCGGTCATCCGGGTCAACGAGATCACCCTGAACCAGTCCTATGCGTCGGGCAGCAACTTTGTCATAAACCAGACTGACGGTCTTATCCGGCTCAGCCTCACCAGCACTGATGGCATCACCATCGGTTCTCCGGTCCCGGTCTTCTTCCTGAATACAACCAGCACCGGGGAGGTTAGTTCGCAGACTCCCCTGACCCTGACCAGTGCCATGTGGAGCGATACGACCTTCAACAAACGGCAGCTCGATACAGTCAACGGGTCTGCACTCGTCTACCGGATCCGTGGCGATCTCAATGGGAACGGGTGGGTAGACATCGGTGATACTGCCAAGACTACCTACATGGTTGTTAAGAAAACCCCCGATCTCATCCCGGATGCGGACTTCAACAACAATGGCAGGATCGATGTCGGTGACGCCACGAAGATTGCCTGTTACCTCGTCGGGAAGATAACAGAATTGTAGTGCGGATAAACCACACCCTCTTTTTGACCGGAGAATCCTGGGAAATGAATGCTTAAGAAACCCCGGGACCGTATGACTCCGGGAAAAACGACAAGCTTCACTTCATCTGAGTTTACAAAAGAAAATAAAAAACACGGGGTTTTGAGGGCAGACAGAACATGACACGGGGTATGTGTGCAGATCCATAAAAAAGTAGGAACGAAGAATAGAAAAAACGAGGTGGTTAAAGGTGACAATAATCCGATGTTCGATAAGCACCAGTTCCAGGAAACCCGCAGAAAATTAAGTGAGGCGAACAATGGAGAAAATCACCCCATGTTTGGCAAACACCTGCCATAAGAAACACGCTGGAAAATAAGCGCGGCGAACAAAGGGAAATCCATGGGTCATCAGTAAAGCCCGAACTCCGTCGGTCAAACTCTTGGTATCCACAAGGGAGTCTAACAATTAACTTGTGTCGCCTACGGTAAGAATCTCTCAATTCACACTCACGTATTCAAAGGCACCACATACACGGTAGTGAGCTGCCACAATAGCCAAAAAACGACAACCCAACGTTGGCAATCGCCGGTACATTCGTAATGACGAGATGCACTCCGCAGCCTAAAAGGGCGCAGTCTTCAGGAAGGGCAAACCCGATGATGTAGTAATGTTACTTCTCTTTAAGAGCGGAGATCATTTCAGGGGAGAGCAGTTTCTCCGTCTCCGGCAACGGCTCCATTTTTTGAATAGTGAACAGCAACAAGCAAAAGGTAGAGAGCCATATTTGAGTACAATCAACAATCCCCCTACGGAAATGAACCAATGCCTTCCAAACCACAGATGAGTATCGAGGACATCGCCGAACTGCTGGATAGCGAGGATCTTGCTGAAAGCACCTGTATCGAGATTAAAAAAGCAGCAGGGGAGGATGGAAGAGGGCATCTTCCCGAATCATTTTTTTCGACATACAGCGCATTTGCCAACACCCAGGGGGGCATCATCCTTCTCGGATTTCAGGAAGTTTCTCCTGGCGAATTCATTCTCATCGGTATCGCCGAGCCCTGCCGGGTCATCGACCAGCTGTGGAGCACCCTGAATAACCGTGAAAAAGTCAACATCAACACATTAAAAGACGACAATGTGTCTATCGGTTCACACGATGGAAAACAATACATCAGGATCATTGTGCCGCCAGCACGGCGCGAGCAGAAACCCGTATATGTCAGGAAAAATCCCCTCACGGGCACATACCGCCGGAACTTCTCAGGAGATTACCTCTGCGACGAAGCAACTGTCAAGCGGATGATTGCCGAGCAGATGGAAATTTCCCGGGATGCAAAACTGCTCTCCCATTTCACGGAAAACGATCTGGACCCCGCAACGCTTCGAGCTTACCGGAACCTGTTCCGGATTACGAAACCCACACATCCGTGGAACAGCCTTGACGACCATGAATTCCTTCGCTCGATTGGGGGGCTTACACAGGATCGGGCTTCGGGAGAGGAAGGACTGACCCTTGCCGGACTCCTGATGTTCGGAAAGCTGAGGCCCATTCTCGATGCAGTTCCGTATTACCTTCTCGATTACCAGGAACGCAGAGCCGATGACGATGATGGAACACGGTGGGTGGACCGGTTCACCACGGACGGCACCTGGTCCGGCAATCTCTACGATTTCTTCCAGATTGTCATCCAGAAACTGTACCGGGATCTTAAAGTGCCATTCAAACTGGCTGGACCCTCCCGCATCGATGATACTCCGGTTCATGAAGCCGTGCGTGAAGCACTGACAAATACCCTCGTCCACGCGGATTATAGCGGGACTGTTCCGATCCTAATCATCAAGCGACCGGATATGTTCTCGTTCCGGAATCCCGGCACGATGAGAGTACCGGTTGAGGATGCAATTCGTGGAGGCGTAAGCGATTGCCGCAACAGGAACCTCCAGACGATGTTCGATCTCATCGGGTATGGAGAGCGTGCAGGATCCGGTCTTCCGAAAATTTTCCAGAACTGGAAGGAACAACTCTGGCGTCTCCCGGAAATCAAAGAGAAATTCAATCCTGAACATACTATCCTTCTCATGCGGATGATGAGCCTCCTTCCGGATGAAGTGATGAAGAGTCTCGAAAGCCGGTTCGGATCGGAATTCAATGAGCTGGCAGAAGAGCAGAAGCTTGCACTCGCTACTGTCACCATCGAAGGCAGTGTGACCCATGCACGCATTAAAGAGATGTCAGATGTCCACCCCCATGATCTTTCAAAGGCATTGAAGGATCTTGTTACTCGTGGATTCCTCCAGTCTGCCGGGGCGACCCGGGCAATGGTGTATACATTCCCCAAACCGGGACTGCCAGAATCAGATGCTACAATCCAGACCCGGCTCGGTGTTCTGCAGGAACAGATGACAGGGAGCTCCGTGCATTTGCCGAACAGCTCCGTGCATTTGGTACCGAGCTCCGTGCATTTGGTACCGAGCTCCGTGCATTCAACATTACGAACACTGGTTGATGAGCGGTTTCTGGGCAAGAAAAAAGTGTCAAACACTCTGATGGAAGAAACAATCCTCATCCTCTGCTCTGGACATTTCCTGACGCTGGATTACCTTTCCGATCTCCTGAAACGCTCCCCGGAAACCATCAGAACACATTATCTCAATAAGATGGTAAAGAGAAAGTTACTCGAACTGAAATATCCAGATAAACAAACCCATCCGGACCAGGGATACCGGACACGGGAGTAATGGGTTTACTAAAAAAGCAAATATCCCAAGAACGCCCTAAAAGCATTATTTATTGAAACGTTTGACAACAGCTCGGAGAAAAACCACAGTCTCGACAATCTTGTCGAACTTCTTGAACTTGAACTACCGTAACTATTCTGGAAACACTTTTTGTTATCAATCGTATCGGAATTACCGGACGCTATCTCCACGTAGCTCTTGAACAATTCACACCGGAAAAAACAGAAAAGATCATTTTTTAAGACAAATGAGATCCTGACAAGGTTGACGCAAAGGTGTTCGAAACGGTAAATGATTTCCGGGAACTTGTAGAAGCATCGGGCAGCAACTTTGTCATAAACCAGACTGACGGTCTTATCCGGCTCAGCCTCACCAGCACAGATGGCATCAACATCGGTTCACTGGTCCCGGTCTTCCTCCTGAATACAACCAGCACCGGGGCTGTTGGTTCGCAAACTCCCCTGACCCTGACCAGTGCCATGTGGAGCGATACGACCTTCAACAAACGGCAGCTCGATACAGTCAACGGGTCTGCACTCGTCTACCGGATCCGTGGCGATCTCAATGGGAACGGGTGGGTAGACATCGGTGATACTGCCAAGACTACCTACATGGTTGTTAAGAAAACCCCCGATCTCATCCCGGATGCGGACTTCAACAACAATGGCAGGATCGATGTCGGTGACGCCACGAAGATTGCCTGTTACCTCGTCGGGAAGATAACAGAATTGTAGTGCGGATAAACCACACCCTCTTTTTGATCTTTTAGCATATACCGCATTTAAAGCCGTATCCGGGAGGTACTACGAAAATGTGAAATAAATATTGGATGACCACCATGGTGCGAAGAGAGGTGTCGTGTGCTTTAACCCATGCAGGAATGCGAAAAGAATGTATCATACGAAAGGCACATATTGGATACGTATCATGTCCTTATCTGAATCGGTTGATGATAAAATCCGCATCCTGCACCCGGACTTACGTGAGGATGCGATTCATTATATCGATGCACGTGTCAAACACTCGAAACGGACTACGTACGGTACGTTCTGGTTCGTTGCTGATGGGACACTTTCAGAATTCAGCACCCGGTATTCATCCGTGGATCTCCCGCATGAGGCTCTACTCTGGCGGAGCACCTGAAACAGTACATTCCGTAAGATACAATCTGGAGAGGGATATGGAGCAAGACACCGTCACCGATCTTGAAGAGATCAAAGCCAGTATTCTTTGCGAACTGGATGGTGTCGAAGCGATATACCTTTTTGGCAGCGTGGCACGAGGGCATCCCGGTGCATCGAGCGATTATGATATTGCCGTGGTCGTGAAAAAGAATCCCGATACCTATATCCAAAAAATTTCTGATATCCGGTATACCCTCCTGGGAAAAATCAGGAGACCGGTTGATATCATTATCCTGGATCATGAGGATCTGGCGGTTGCTTCCCCGATTGCCTATGAGATTATGCAGCATAACCGGTTACTTTTTGGCAGGGATATCCTGATGCAATTACCCGGTACGT
>JAQTSH010000142.1 GCA_028711405.1 Methanoregula sp. | reverse complement strand
ATGAGCATGCGCTCCAGATCCATCCACGAAATTCCCGGATCCTGAATGCGAAAGGGGTGTTATTAAAAAGGATCGGCAAGGAAGCTGAAGCCGACCGGTGTTTTGAGCTGGCTCGCCTCTATTCGGCATAATCATGAGGGTAAACCCGGCATGTGCTGCAATTTGCATCAGAGGATGCCCACCGGTTGAAAAAAGACCGGGTCTCATCTGTGCGGCAGAAAAAAAATCTTCAATGTATGCCGTCGTCAGGCTTTTTTTGAGATTGTGGAACAACCCCTGGAATGGCAATGCGTTCTCCTGGGGCAGACACGATCAGGTAATTCCGGGATACCGGATCACGACCGTTGTGCCGGTCTGTCCCCGTAGTTCGAGCGTCCCCCTCATCTGGTGGGTCACGAGCCCGTTGATCAGCGAGAGCCCGAATGACTTTGCGGTTTTGATATCAAGGTCAGCGGGAAAACCGATACCGTCATCGCTCACGCTGAAGCGGTATTCGTTCTCGCCTTCTTTCTCCAGCCGGATCGTGATCACACCACGCCTCCCGTCAGGGAATGCATGTTTCAGACAATTTGAGATGAGTTCGTTGGCGATCAGTCCGCAGGGGATGGCGAGTTCCAGGCTCATGTGGGTCTCTGTAAGCTGGATGTCTATGATGATCTCTTTCTCACTGCGACCGTAGGAAGTGAGCAGGTACGAGGTCAGTTCATTGAGATACGAGACAAAGTCAATCCGTGCGTAGTCATTCGAGCGGTATAAGCTCTCATGGATCAGTGCCATCGTCTTTATCCGGTTATGACTCTCCTGGAACAGCCGTTGGATCTCCGGATCGGTGATCTGCATGGACTGGAGCTCGATCAGACCGGAAATCACCTGCATATTGTTTTTGACCCGGTGATGTACCTCGCGCAGGAGGATCTCCTTCTCGGTGAGGGAACGCTGTAACTTCTCTTCGATCTTTTTCTGGTCGCTGATGTCCATCACATTCAGGACAATCATACCGTCAGGCATCTGTGCCCCGGAGATTAAGACGGGGATGGAGGTCCCGTCTTTTCTGTTGAGAATGGAGATGGTGATCAAAAACCGGTGGTTTGCCCGGATCTGTTCCATCATGGACTGGCGGGACTGGTCTTTTGGGATCACGACCGAAAGAGGTTTACCGGAGATCTGCGCGGGAGAGCACCCAAAAATTGCCAGTCCTTTACTGTTTACTTCAACAATCCTGAGATCGTCGTTTACACCTTCAACCAAAAAAATACCGATATCCGAATGGTTGAAAATTTCATGATACCGTGCTTCCTGCGCCTTGATCTTCTGGGTGAGGGATGAGATGATGAGTGAGAGTGCGATGAGGACATAGAAACTGGCAGTTGCCGTAATGTATGTCAGGTTCATGATGTTGGGATAGGAATAGACTGCGACAATGAGAATATTCGCCGCGCCGATCACAATGGCAAACAGGACGGCAGTCCTCGGAAACCAGTACGACGCGACAAGTATGGGGATGTAAAATAAGAGGGGGGTGATGATCATGATATTCTCGATCAGACCCAGAAAAATGACCGTGAATGCAAAAAAAACCGTTACGATAATCGTGAATACCTTGACGTCACCGAAGTAACCAATCCATTGTGACCAGACCGATGTCATGCAGGTGCTCCAGCGCTGACTGTGTACATCTATAGCGTCACCATCGCAGTTAACGATTATGACAAAACACGGGTGCGACCGGCTCTGGATCTTACGTGAGATGGTGCTTTACGTGAGCATCCATGAGCAACAAACGTATCTGTGATGAAATCTGCATATTCTCTGTCTCCAAACAAGTGTTCATGGCGGGTTTGCCACAAGCGCTGATGGACATGAGAAATCCATAGCAGCACAATAATCCTCAGGAAACTGGAAAATACCGATACGAACTGCGCGTGGCTGGTCCTCTAAAAAGTGTTCATAGCGGTTTGCGACAGAACCCATGAATAGTAGATATCCATAGCTGGCACAATATCCCCATAAAACACGTTCGGACACCCCAAAAAGCCGGTGTGCCGGATTGCCCACACATTACATTCACCCGTTATTATGAACCGTGTCATTTTCTCCGAACCGGTATGCACCGGGTGGGATGGTGATCTCGAATCGGGCTCCTTTTTCCGGTTCCCCGTTCTCCGTGATCGTCATACCGAAGATGCCGAGAAATTCCCGGACAAAGAATAATTCAAATTTCCCCTCGCCCGCAACAACGCGGTCAAAGATTGTCGGTTTCTGCTGGACCGGAATGCCCACGCCATTATCTTCACAGATTAAAAGGACACTCGAATCCTTCTTTTGACAATAAAACGAGATCCGGGTCACTCGCTTGCCGTGCAGGATCGCATTGTCGAGAAGGATGTAAAATACCCGGTGAATCAGCGGATCGCAAAAGCAGCGCAATCCGTGGAGATCGATGTCCAGTGCGATATTCTGCATCTGGCTGATCCGCGCTGCCTCATACCGGATCTCTTTCTCAACGTGAATCCACCGGGACTGATCCACCCTCATCTGCTGGTATTCCTTCGTATTTTTTATCAGGTGATGGATGGTTGCGAGCACGTCTTCTACTTTTACCACAAACGGCAACCGGTCGTGTTCATCGGTTGTGGTTTTGATCAGTCCGACATATCCCCGTAATACAGTGACCTTGTTCTGGATGTCCTGGAACGTGACATCGTTCATGAGCGCGAGCTTTCGGTTGGCGAGGATGATCTGCTCTTCTGCCCGCGTGCGTTCCTGTACTTCATTCTCCAGTTTTTTTACAGTGTCTGCCAGCTGGATGGTGCGTTCTCTGACCCGGCGTTCCAGCTCCGCTTCTATCCGTTTCCGATCGGTGATATCGATCAGGACTCCCCGTAACCCTGCGGTATTTTTATCCCGGATGAGGACATCCAAGAAGATGATCACGGGAAATGTACTGCCGTCTTTTCTCTGTGCGGTATATTCCACACCCCCGCACCTCTTTCCCGCGAGGATTGCACGGTTTGCTCGTTCTACCCGCTCCCGGTCTTCAGGAACCAACAGCTGTCGTATGTTTATTCCTTTTAAAAATTCCTCATCAGTGAAACCGAATGTTTCGTGCGCGATGCGGTTCGTTGAGATGATCTGTCCCTCCAGGTCAAGTTCAACGATCGTCTGGGGTAGCAACTCTGCGAGATCCTTATACTTCTTCTCACTCTCCACAATCTTGTCGTCATACGCCGCTCGCCGGCTCTCGATCAAAAGACTGCCGAACGTGACTGCGATCATCGCAATAAGTCCGATCAATAAGATGATGAGGTTGATCCGGTTCAGTTCAGCCTGGACAAGGGTGCGGTTCATATCCACTCCGACAACGCCGACGATTGTTCCGGCACTGTTCTTGATCGGCGCATAGCCGGATAATTCCGTCCCCCATGCCTCGTCCGGCTTCCCTGAATATGCACCGGGTATAAAAGCACTCAGGAGGTGTCCACTGGGTGCGCCATAATATGCTCCAATCTGCCTTGAGTCGGATCCAAAACCAAAATTTCCGTCCACGACGAATTCGATCACGTCGTGGTTTTGCCGCAGCGTATAGATATCCCGAAGATTCGGGTCTGCCTGTTTTGCCTGCCAGAGCTGGTCTCTGATCCCGATGAACCGGGCGGTCTCTTCCTCGCCCGCCTGAACCTGGACAAAGGTATCCCCGTCGATCTGGGATGCCATCACGTTTGCGACAGAATTCAGCCGGTTCTGGATCTCTCCCTTTAGTGTGGTCTGTGTCTCAGATGAGATCGAATAGAGTGCGAGGCTTGTGATGATGAGGATAAGTATGATCAGGACAATGGAGATGGTGCGGGGTACCTTAAAAAACATCATCGGGATCAAACCTGCTTAGATAATTCATCAGGGAACCTCGTATAAAAGGTTGTTCAGATGTCACTCCAACGTATTGTTTCGCACATGTTTGCCTGCCGGGCATCTTCGTTCTGTTGCCGCATGGTCCGATAACGATTAAAACCCGATGAACTGTTCTGGTGCAGGCAAGCTGTGATAAAAACCGGCATACCGATTTTCATGTTAACCCCCCATGTGCACTGGAGGGCACAAAAATACAGGTTCTCCCGATTTAGGATGACATCAAATTAGTAAAAAGGCTGATTCAACCCATATTTTGATAAATTCTGTAGAATTGAGGTTTTTGAGTCCGAAAATTCTGACCGTTTTTCAGCTAAAAAATTTTGTGAGTGAGATAACCTTTGTGCCTTCCTAAATTCATCAAATTTTCTCCGCACTTTCGTCGCTACGGGGGGGCACTGCTCCACCCTTCGCTCCTCACCCTTCGGGTCGTGCTCCTCCTCACCTCGGTACGGTGAGGCAGTAAAGAGGATGCCTCCGCCTTTGAGCGGCTGAAGTTCATAGGGCTAATGGCATATTTCCTGGATTTTTGAGATGGAATACTTTCTAAAAAATTTCTTCCTAAAATTGGAGAAGAGCCAAAATACATAATGAAATTACCTACAGACGGATTTTTATGCTAACGGGGTAGCGGGAAAGAACGATAACCGTCGAGTGTCATGTCCGAAAAAACAGTATCGCCCGTTGCATAAAAAACCGGGATAGGTTATGCTCGTCACCGGATGAGATATCCGCCGTATCTGAAATTTTTGCCGATCCGGGAATTGACATTATCCGGTCGTTTCGGATCAGGCTTGGGGTGTTATTCCGCCGTAGTTCGCTCAGGGATATCCGCAAATGTTTCGATAAGGATCTTTCGCCCGCCAATCGTCGCCTCGGTCGTGTCCGTTGTGATGAGAATCTGTCTGCCCTTCCCATCGATGAGTGTGCCGTATGCATTTCCGTCAGGGTGGCAGGGATATGTCGCAGGACTCATTCCCGATTCTTGTGAACTGATAAAGGTGTGACACCCCCTGCCGATGATCTGGTCTGCCGGCATATCAATCAATCGTATTGCGGTAGCATTTGCATCGATGATGGTACGGGTCGTTGCGTCAATGATGAGCATACCATTCTTCTGGGTATCGAAGATGAACCTGAACTTCTCCTCGCTCTCCAGAAGTGACTGCTCGGTCTGTTTCTGTTTGGTGATATCCCGGATCGATTCTATCGCTCCGTTGATCT
>JAQTSH010000141.1 GCA_028711405.1 Methanoregula sp. | reverse complement strand
GGATTGAAGCTCTCGACTTTTGCAAGCACGAGCGGGCGTGTTCCTTCCGGCATCACTTTCCTCAACCTGACTAACGGGGTATTCCCGATTAATTCTCCAACATTCTCATAATACCTCATGTCTGTCCTCCATTCATGTTCATGTCCTCCTCTTTTGTGCCGGTTCTGAATCCTGATACGGGTAAAAAAAATTCAGCCACAGGCACCCGCCAGATGACGGTGTCATGACAAAAAAGCCATCAGGCAGGTGTCCCTCTGGGTAATTACTGACGACAACAAGCCGGGAGAGAGGAGAAGAGAGCGGTGCCGGAAACACCGTGACGACTGCGTGTGACTGCTGATGTGGCAGGGTAGCGACGCATACTATGAATGGTATTGCCGGGAAGGTTTTTTCCTGTTCCCGTTCCGGAGTGTAGTGGCATTCTGTTCACAATTGTGATTTTAGTTACTACATATTTACCCTGGTGTTATAAAAATATGGGGGTAGCGGCGATCTCCCTGGTTACTTATTTATGATAAGTCGGATTCTGCCTGATCACCCGTTTATTATGAGGATTTCTTCGATGAGTTAGCCATAGTTACCCGGGGCGGATAATTTTAAAAAGCCGGACCCGCGTTTCGATTGTGTCAAATTCTGCCGATAAGTGAGGTATTTAATTATATGAATGAGTTGTTATGTGCAGGAAATGAAGTGATTGCGGCAAAAAATTCCCAAACGGTGTTCCTCGTTAATCCCCTGGCACACGGGGTGAGCGCCGGCACTTTAAAATTCCCCGGGCAACAGTCCATCAAGATCTCTTCCCCATGAAACGATCCTTCAAAGAGACAGGTGCCTGTAACATCCTTAACCAGGGCCGGTGTGGCAGAACGGTTAATGCCTTCGCCTGCAAAGCGAATGTTTGGTGGTTCGACTCCTCCCGCCGGCGTCTAAAGTGAAAGGAAATTATCATGGAACTCTACAGTACCTTATCGAGAAGCGTAGAACCGTTCGTGACCCTCAATCCGGACAGGGTTTCCCTGTTTGTCTGCGGGCCAACAGTCTATGATTACTCGCACCTGGGTCATGCCCGGACGTACGTGGCCTTTGATGTACTGGTAAAGTATCTCCGGTGGACCGGAAAGGAAGTGTTCTATCTCCAGAATATCACGGATGTGGATGACAAGATCATCAACCGTGCGAAAGAAGAAGGCGTTTCCCAGAACGCTCTCTCCCGAAAGTTCGAGAATGAATATCTCCGGGATATGCAGTCCCTTGGAATTAACGCTGTGAGCTACTATGCCCGCGCTACTACGCACATACCGGAGATCATCGATCAGGTGGAGCGCCTGATTGCCCGCGGTGTGGCATATGTCTCGGAGACCGGGGTTTACTTTAACGTAGATACCTTCGAGCGCAACGGGGAACTCTCCGGTCAGGACGGAACAAAGCGTGTCAGCCGTGTTTCGGATACTTCGAAAAACAACCCGCTTGATTTTGTGCTCTGGAAGATCGGAGAATATGGCGAGTATACCTGGGACTCTCCCTGGGGTCGGGGCAGACCCGGGTGGCATATCGAGGATACAGCAATTTCGGAAAAATATTTCGGGCAGCAGTACGATATCCACGGCGGTGGGTTGGACCTGATCTTCCCTCACCACGAAGCTGAGATCGCCCAGATGGAATCGCTGGAAGGAAAGCATCCGATGGTCAAATACTGGCTGCACACGGGATTTCTTACCGTGAAAGGCGAGAAGATGTCCAAGTCATTGGGGAACTTCATTACCATCCGGGATGCGCTCCGGACCTGGAATAAGGATGTACTGCGATATTTCATCCTGCTCTCTCACTACCGTTCCCCCCTTCAGGCAACTGATGAGGGGATCGCCAATGCGGCTAAAGCGCTCGAACATATCCGCGCTGTTGCAAAAAAAGACACCGGGGTGAACCGGGAAGGACGCAAAGCCTTTACGGACGCTATGGAGTCTGACCTCAATACGCCCATGGCGCTTGCCGCGATCCAGGCGCTTGCCACGAGCGGGGATATCGGGGCACTCAAAGAGTTCGGGGAGATCCTGGGAATAAACTTCCTGCGCGAGACCAGCGCACCGTTAAGTGTGCTCCAGGATATCCGGGCAGAGCTGCGTGCAAGGAAACAGTTTGATGTCGCCGACCTTATCCGCGAACGTATGGTGGCAGCCGGGATCAATATCACTGATGCACCCCTGTGAGCGTCTTTCTCTCCGGTAAATTACTTATTTTTACTCCAAAATCCCTGACGGTATACGGCAGGAATTGGCCCAAAATGCGGGGGTACTTCCCCGGATGTTTTGTGATGAAAAAAAGTTGAGCCAACCATTCACACGAGAGGTTCAGGCTGTTTCTCGCCAAGTGCCGGCAGGTGCATGGGCTTTATGAGGACCTGTTCATCGGTCTGCCGGATCTTTTCGATGATGATCTCCTTTCCGCGCTTCGTGATCGCAAAGATGGGTACCGAAACTCCTGCCTGAAGGAGTGCCTTAGCTCCGGCAGCTTCCCGCACGGTCTTTGATGCGCAGGAAGTCATCAGGTCGGCAACCGCCACAAAGGCTTCCGCCTCTTCGCGGGTAAGACCGGTGACATGGACACCAAAGATGAGAGTGTCAGGAAACGCTGTCCGGATCTTCACTGCAACCTCAGGATGTGCCACGGTAACGGCGACCTTTGTATACCCCACATCATAGGCCCATGCCACGCCAGCGAACTGGTCGAGCGATGCATGCTTTTTATCTACGACAATGCCGCCATGCTTCTCGATGCGCCGCATAACTTTGGGTATTGGACTTGTCGAGACAAGACCTGACATCCTGCCCCCGATGCCCTGGATCAGGAATGGATCCTTGGCGATGACGGTTCCGGCGCCGTCGCAGGCAAGGACTGCTGCATCGATCAGCCCAACACGGGACGCAAAACCGAGCAGCTCTGTTGCGCCGAACCCTACGAACTCGCGGGTGTCGAGCACATCCCGGTCGGGGGTGCACATGCCGAACGCTTTCATCCGGTGCTCAATGTTGGCCCTGACCGCATCTTTTGTGATGATGGGAACCGGGTGGGCAAACCGTTTTGCCAGCGGGCATTCCTTGATCTGTGCTTCGCCAATTTCCACGATGGACCCGTTCCGGATCACAATCCGGGAGCGGCCGATTGCTTCGATGATGTGTTCATCGGTATTTGTTGATGTCATAATGTTTACTCCGTTCTGATGGGAATTTCCGGAAAATAAAACGGGATAATCCGTAGATCAGCATAGCATTCCGGATGTCGTTATGCTGAATATTGCGGCAACTTTTGCCCGTTCGTACTGATTTGACGTCCGTGATTACGCCCGTTTCCGTTTAGAGAGGGATCAATGTTTGCACGAGGCCCTCTTCCAGCACTCATGATGTCATCGGGGGGATCGCCTGGCGGATATCCGCATGCTTCGCATCGATGACCGCCTTAATTTCTTCTTTGGTCTTTCCCTCGGTATACAGACTCTTCACCTGGAGCGCATCCTCAAAGCACATTGTGCATGAAGCTCCATGCGGGTCATATTCTCCATTCTCTTTCCTGAAACAATCAAGTAGTCCGCGACTGTGAATTCTTCCATTATGTGCCATCTGCATGCAGCTGCACCAGCAATTGATCCCATCCAGTCTCTCAGGATTGTCCCGGGCATAGAGGTACGCCTCTTTGATCCTGTCGCTTGCAAGGGCATAATCCGGCAGGCCGCTTGAATCCGGAGCCGCCCCTGCTCCCCGGGGTAAAAAGATTATCGCAGTGACTGCGATCAGTGCCACAATAATGGCAATGCTTACGATGAGTTTTCTGTCCATGTGATTCCGTCCTTGTTTCATACTAATGTCACCCAGAGCAGTGCGGTGACGATAATCAGCGTGACCGCCATCAGGATCATTCCCTGGTACCTGAACAACCGTCCCCGTTTCGCCGTAATGTAATCACTTACCGTAAATACCCCTGCGATAAGGACCGTCCCCAATACCAGGCCGGAGAATAATTTATCGAGTCCGAAGGTTTCCATGCCAAAAATGGCATGATAGTCCGGCATCGATTTCACCACCTCAATATTCGTAATAATACCTGCGTAATACAAGGGGACGGCTAGCGCGAGCAGGGAGACTGCAACAAGAATGACGCCCTGGAACGGGTAGTCGATGTTTCTCTTTTTGAGTATTCTATCAAGCCACAATGCCGATGCTGCAACGAACGCCCCCAGGAACAGACCGACAATACTGTCATCCACGCCATAAGCCCTCGCGATACCAACGCCTGCCGCTGCACCTGCCGTGCATAACGGGCAGTGAGCAGATACCGGCGGAATGATTGCTGCTACCAGGAGAAGCAGTACCGCAATACCAATAAACGCGGCTGGGTGCCGGTTTTTAAGATTTTTTGTCACGTGTGTGGGGTGAATCATACCATTGTTCTCCATTTTTTTACCGTCAGGTCCGTGCGGGAATGATCCTTTTCCTGAGTTCTGATACTTCTTTCATGTACAGGTTCGCCAGATCCCGGGCGAATGTAGCGAGCTGCGGAATAATCCTGAACAGTCCGAACGCGATTATGATCAGGACAACGAGAGAGAGCACTTCCGCAAACACGTTGTGTGCCCAAAAGAAACTCGCGTATCCCGCACCGAATTCCGTTGTGCCGGTCGGGTCCGGGAGAAAGGAAAACCACTGGTCTGACCATGCGATGATTACCACAACTACCCGCAGGATGTTGAGGAGGTAGATCGTAGGGACAACGATCAGGAATGCAAGCAAACCCTGTTTTACGGTAAGACGTTCCGATCCCGCAGTGACTCCAAGCAGGATCGCGATTGCGGTTATTCCCGTGCATGCGAGAATGATCTCGGTGGCAAACCCGTTCCGTATGATAATGTTCCATCCATCGATCTGTGAATGGTGGTTGAGAACGTGGAGAAGCCAGACAACCTGGTTTACTACGGTACTGATGAGCGCGTCCCGGAGGACCGGGATGAATGTGAACGGGACGTAGATGAGGGTCGCAACCGCTGCCGCGTTTGAGAGCTGCAGTACGATTGGTTCTTCCCGCAAAAGATTCTGGATCGTGATCGCAAGGAACGGCACGGATGCCACTGCGAGTGCCGGAT
>JAQTSH010000140.1 GCA_028711405.1 Methanoregula sp. | reverse complement strand
TCCGGTTTGTGTCCCACGAGAAGAACCAGCTGTTGTCCAGTCCGGTTGCCACCGTGTTACCGGATCCAGGAATGCCCATCGCATCATACAGCGGGACACCCTCTGCTGGGAGCCCGGGACCCGTGACCTTGACGACGGTCATATTTCCTGCCGTGTTTTTCCCGTCAAGGATCACCGTGTCCCCGATATAACTTCCACCAGCACCACGATAGGTGATGGAGACGGTACCATTCACTGCTGCGACCGGACAGTACATGCACATGAGGATGAGCACACAACAGACCGGAAGAATAAGGGTTCTGGGATTTGTCAGCATATTTTATCTCGCTATAAAAAGAATGTCCTCCGAAGGGAATAAATATTTCCTATGCGTTTTGTCTGATGGGTGTTTCCTGCACGGTTTTTTTGCCGTGGTTCGTGAACTCAAATGGGATTGTTTGATCTTCTCGTACCAATCTTCGTGAAAAAATTTTGTCCAGGGTTCCTGGTATGACGTGTTTTAATGCCGATTTTTGGATTTATTATTACTGGGGTTGCTGTACGCTGAACAGACGTCAGCACGATTGTCTTGAACCCCATACACTTCTTGGACTGTCTAACATATGGTGATCAAAAAGAGCAGGTTTTTTCTTCAGGTATATCCCGATCCGAAAGAACTGTTCATACGCTTCCGTGCCACGCTGACCTCAATTGAAATGAAATCTGCACCATAACGAAGCTATATCTATTTTTACGAAACTATTCTTAAACGGTAGGGGATATCAATGACCGACGTTCTGATTGCCAAAAAAGCCGGAGAGGAGCTCTTAAAGACCCGTGTAGCCGGGATCGATCGCACCCTCACGTATGACGAGACTGCATACCACCTGCCGGTCTCGTATTCCCTGACGGGCATCGCAGTCCACGATCAAAAGACCGCAACAGATGTTTTCGCCCGGATGAAAAACAATCCGCTCATCGCCGCCGAATGCCTGCTCGCGCAGGCGACCGCAACCGGTGGCAGGGAACCCGCCCCATACACCGGTTTTATTGGTGACACGGTGATACGGAAACTCGGGTACTCGCTCGTGGACGGAAGTATTCTCGGGCTCGCGCTCATTGTTGGCAAACCGGAGAGTGCCGGGAGCGCCGCCGCCATCTGCCGCGAGTTGCAGGAAAAATATATGCTCACATTCCTTGCCGGGGATGTGATCCCGTCGCTCTCGGATGCAGGTGTGAAACTGGGACTTGAGTACCGGCTCGTCCCGCTCGGATCTACACCGTTGTATGGCGTTCATTTTGTCGATATCATCGCCCGCGTTGCGATGATGTTCGGCGGAGTCACACCGGGTGATGCGCACCGGCTTCTCGCTTATGCAGCGGAGCGGGCAAAAGCAATCGTGATTGTCCTGCCCGGGCTCTCGGATGAAGAGATCGCTTTTGTTGATGGTATGCGGGTTCTCGGGTTTCCCATCCTCTCTCTCACCGGGTATGAAGGCGGCGAATGGATACCGGCATCTCCCGGCATGGTCGTGCGGACCGGCATGGAGAAGAAAGGGATCCGGGTCAATGTGACCGCGATCCCCATTCCCATGGCATGTTCCCCGGCATTTGAGGGAAAGAGTATCAGAAAAGAAGAGATGTACGTCGAGTTCGGTGGCGGCAGATCCCCGGCGTTCGAACTGCTGCGCCTGAAGGGTGAGGGCGAGATCACGGATGGCCAGGTGACCGTCATCGGACCTGAAATTGATGCGATGACTGAAGGCACGGCTAACCCGCTCGGGATTATCATCGATGTTGCCGGAAAGACGATGAAGAAGGATTACGAGCCGGTCCTCGAACGCCGTATTCATAACTTTGTCAATTACGGAGAAGGATCCTGGCATGTCGCCCAGCGGGACCTCATCTGGGTCCGGATCTCAAAGGAAGCGGTGGCAAAAGGGGTGAAGATCGAACACATCGGAAAACTCCTCGCAAGTAAATTCCGAATGGACTTCCCACAGCTCCTCGACGCAGTTGCGGTCACCCTGATCACGGACAAGGAAAAGGTCCTCGCGGCAAAAGCGGAAGCTGAGAACGTCTACGAAGAGCGCGACGCCCGGATCAAGGGTATGCGGGATGTTGACGTGGACACGTATTACTCCTGCACGCTCTGCCAGACCTTCGCACCTAACCATGTCTGCGTGATCACGCCGGAACGCCCGGCGCTCTGCGGGGCAATCAGCTGGCTTGATGGGAAGATTGCGTACGAGATCTCCCCCTCCGGCGCCAACCAGCCGGTGGAGAAAGGTTCGCTCGTGAACGCCCAGAACGGCGAGTTTGAGGGGGTGAACCGGTTTGTGAAGAAAGCGAGCCACGGTGAGATCGAGCGCTGCTCGCTCTACTCGGTGATGGAATGCCCCATGACCTGCTGCGGGTGTTTTGAGTGCATCGCGCTGATGCTCCCGGAAGTGAACGGGATCATGGTGGTGAACCGGGAGTTTAAGGGCGTCACCCCGTCCGGCATGAGTTTCTCCACCCTTGCCGGTACGATTGGCGGAGGCGCACAAACGCCGGGTTTTGCCGGAATCTCCAAGAGCTATATCCTGTCGGACCGGTTCCTGCAAGGCGAGGGGGGTATCGAACGGCTTGTCTGGCTCCCGGCACAGATCAAAGACGAGCTCAAACCCCGGCTCCTCCCGTTACTTGCCCAGCGTAACCTTCCGGATCTCTTCGACAAGATCGCGGATGAATCGCAGGCAACAACAATCGAAGAACTGACCGTCTTCCTTGAAAAGGTAGGGCACCCTGCGCTCACGATGAAACCACTGGTGTGAGGTGTCTTCATGGACCTTAACGCACAATTCGGCTGGACCGGCACCGTGGGCGATGTGGTTCTCGGGCGGACGCGGGCGGAAGGCGGAACCCGTTCGGTCTCGTACCGGATCGGCGGCGGCACTACGCTCCCGTTTCTCGATACCACGAGAACTACACCGTCCCCGCTTGTCGCCTTTGAGTGTTGTGACAATCCCCGTTTCTGGTCACCGATCGTCCGGGACTATTGCGGGGACCTGGCAAATGACCCGGCACAGTGGGCGAAAACTGCCGAGACCGTGTACGGCGCTGACCTCGTCCGGCTCAACCTGACAAGTACTAAGGAACGGAACTTCTCAGATGTCGGTGCCGTAAAAAAGACAGTGGAATCCGTCCTTTCGGCAACAAGCCTGCCTATCATCATCGAAGGGAGCAATGAACCGAAGATCGACAGCGAGGTATTTCTCGCGTGCGGGGAAGCCGGGCAGGGAGAACGGTTGCTGCTCGGAACTGCGGAAGCGAGTCGGTACCGGAGCATTGCAGCTGCCGCACTCGCGTACGATCATTCGGTCATCGCGCAATCGCCGATCGACATCAATCTTGCAAAACAGTTAAACATCCTCCTCCGGGAGATTGGCGTGCCACGGGACCATATCGTGATCGATCCCTACACGGGCGCACTCGGGTACGGGTTTGAATATTCCTTCTCCGCGATGGAACGGATCCGGTTCTCCGCGCTCAAAGGAGATGTTGACCTCGCGATGCCGATGATCTGTGCCCCGGCGGATTCCCTGACCATAAAAGAGGTGCGGGATGCGCAGGGAGATGCCCGTCACGAGATGGCAGTCCAGTGGGAAGTCTCCACGAGCATCGCTGCCGCGGTCGCGGGTGCCGAGATCATCTGCGTCCGCCACCCCCGGAGTGTCGCGGTGCTCAAACAGGCATTCGCCGGGCTGAAAAATTCCGTGCCGTCACGCAGTGCGGAGGTGCGATAACATGGCACTCAAAGCCCTCGACATCTACAAGATCCTGCCGAAGAAGAACTGCAAGGAGTGCGGGGATCCGACCTGTCTCACCTTCGCGATGAAACTTGCCGGGGGAAAGGCGGATGTGGATCTCTGCCCGTACCTTGATGATAATGCAAAATCAGTGCTTGGCGCTACGACCCGTCCCCCCATCCGCCGGGTAAAGATTGGCGTCGGGGAACGTTCGTTTGCGGTCGGGGAGGAATTTGTGTTGTACCGGCACGAGAAGACCTTCTATCACCCCCCGGGCATTATCTTCAAGGTCTCGGACAGACAGACTCCCGAAGAGATCACCCAGGTCACCGTACGGGTGCGGGACGAATCGTTCACCCGTGTCGGCACGATGCTCCGGTACAACGGCATCGCCATCGAGAATGCCAGCGGTTCAAAAGAGTCATTTGCCCGTGCGGTCGCAACAGTGGAAGAGTCAGCGGATCTCCCGCTCGTCCTTATCTCAACAGATCCTGAAGCGCTCGCCCTCGCGCTCGTCCAGGTCGGCACCTATAAACCACTGATTCATGCTGCAACCCCTGATAATTACAAAGCCATGTGCGCTCTCGCGAAAAAACACGGGTGCCCGATGGTGATCAGATCCGACACCCTCGATGGGCTGGTGAGCCTCGCAAAGGCATGTGCCGCAGAAGGCGTGCAAAACCTCGTCATAGACGTGTGCGCGGCGACGCTGGGGGCATTCCTTCTCCAGTCCACCGCCATACGCCAGCTCGCGATCACGCGAAATGTGCCGGAACTCGGGTACCCGGTGTACCTCGACACGACCCGGACCGGGATGCAGGATGCGGCAATGGCGCTCGGCATCGTCAAATATGCCTCGGTGATCCTTACGGATCCGCTCTCTCCGGAACAGGCAAAAGCCGCGCTCACGTTGCGCCAGAACATCTATACCGACCCCCAGAAACCGATCCAGATGAACCCGGGACTGTACCGGATCGGTACGCCACAAAAAGATGCCCCGGTCCTTATGACCGTCAACTTCTCGCTCACGTTCTTCACGCTGGAAGGGTACCTGGAGTCCACCCGCATCCCCTGTTTCATGCTCATCGTTGACACGGAAGGGCTCTCCGTTCTCACGGCAGTTGCCGCCGGGAAACTAAACGAGTTCCTCGTACGGGATTCGCTCAAAAAATTCGGTGTGGAGAATGAAGTGTCGCACAAAAACCTGATCATCCCCGGTTACGCAGCGCCGTTGTCCGGCAGGATTGAGGAAGCGACCGGATGGAAAGTGCTGGTCGGACCCCGTGACGCGGCAGAGATTGGCGAATACCTGTACACAGAATGGAAGAAATAAATGCGCACCGTTACTTTCCTTCCCAGTTATCGCAAGATCGAAGTGGCTCGCGGGA
>JAQTSH010000139.1 GCA_028711405.1 Methanoregula sp. | reverse complement strand
GAACACAACTGTGAAGGACAAGTACATCGTGATCTACCCCAAGGGCGACTTCAATCATAACTGGGAGGTTGATATTGGCGATGTCGCGCTCGTCGCGTACATGGTAGTCAACCGGGCTCCTGCCCAAGTGCCGGACGGGGACTTCAACGCGAACGGCTTTGTCGATATCGGGGATGCGGGGAAGATTGCATGGTTCTCTGTGGGGAAAGTGACGGAATTGTAATACGCGCAATCACCTCTTTACCCCAATTTTTAAACCTGTATCTATTTCTTGATACAAGACAATGCTTGACAAAAGCATTACGTGAACTCTGCCGTTCCTGTAATTTCAAACGGATATAAAGATAGTTACTGGATCTGAAAAAAACGGCTGAACATTGTCAGGTTGTTACATGAAATCGACTGTCGATGGAAAGAAAACGCGATCGTTTTTGATACCGATACTTGTGCTCACAATAGGATCTCTCCTTTTTCTCACAGGTACTGCAAGTGGATTAATGCAGGAGATGTCCATGACTGAACTTTCTCTCGATTCTGATGCCATCGTCATTGGTACCGTTGATCATAGTGACTGTCAGTGGAACACAGAGAACACACACATCATAACAACCACGTACATATCAGTTTCAGACACCCTGAAGGGGAATCCTAGGAGTAATCTCATTCCCGTTACTACAATGGGAGGCACAATAGGAGATATCTCCGAATGGGTTGAAGATCAACCGATTCTCGTTCAGGGAATGGACGTTGGTCTTTTTCTCAAAGAGACGCAGCAGGGGCAATATGCAGTGTACGGATTATATCAAGGGGTATATCCTCTCGAATCTAAACGAAAAGCAAGTGGTAAAGAGGGATCCGACACATCAAAAGCCCTATCAACTGATATCTTCACACAGCAGGTACAGTCTATTCTTGCAGGAACTCCTCTTGAACTATCCAAAACCATCACCGAACACATTCAGGAGCGTGTGACAGCAGGGAGTCCGGTGATTTCCACTGTCTCTCCTTCCATAGCATCTGCCGGAACTGATTCGATTATCACCATCACCGGCACGGGTTTTGGAACGAAGGCGAGCAGAGAATCGAATGCGGATGTTGGTTTTTTATACCGATTGACTCCTGATGGATCGATTACCGAGATCTACGCCTCCGGTTATCCATACACGCAGAATTCTAATGATATCGTCTCGTGGACGGACACCCAAATCGTAGTGAAAGTACCGACGGGTTATACGTCCGATGGTTATTCGGGATCTGCAAGCAGTGGATATTTATGCATATACACGGATGCAGCGACGGGCAATGTAGTAAAACCATTTGCCGTAACATTTGGATATGGGAAGCAGAAGTGGCAGGCACCCGCGAGTTATTATATCAACCCGGGTTCAGTAGCTGGTGCCACGAGTGCCATACAAAATGCCGGGAATACCTGGAATAACCAAATCTATGGCTCTATTTTTCGGTTCAACAACGCTGGTACCACCGGTTCTACAGTATTCGGAAGAAATGGGCAGAGCCTTATCTTTTTCGGTCCGTCATCGGATTTCTCATCAAACCCGAATGTTATTGCATGGGCAAGTAGTTGGACTTCATCTGGGTATATTACGGAGGCGGACGTCGAATTTAATTCCGGTTTTTCGTGGACAACAGGAACCGCTACAGGTACTCAGATGAATGTCGAAACGATTGTTCTTCATGAGATGGGTCACTGGCTGTTCCTCAAAGATCTGTATGGATGGTTACCGGAATATAATTCCGCATTCAGCAGTTATCCGTCCGATTTGAGCCCTGAGAAAAAAGTGATGTTCGGGTATAATGGTCCATCAATAGGAATCCAGAATTTAAAAATGCTCTCATCAGCGGATATTGCAGGTATACGATGGATCTATCCCGCAATGAATCCGGTGGCAGATTTTACCGTGAATAAAACGTCCGGCAGCGCACCACTCGCGGTGAAGTTCACAGATGCCTCAACAAAAACTCCGACAGCATGGAACTGGAGTTTTGGCGATGGGAGTATCTCATCTGTCCAAAACCCAGTACACGTATATTCTACTGACGGAACATATGCTGTAACGTTGAATGCATCGAATGCATATGGATTCAATACCTCCACACGGACGAATTACATCACGGTCCGTTCCGCTGTCATACCCCCAGTCGCCAACTTCACTGGTATCCCCACCTCCGGCATCGCACCGCTAACCGTCACATTCACTGACAACTCAACAAACAGTCCCACCGCTTGGAATTGGAACTTTGGGGACGGAAGTTCCAGTACAATTAAGAACCCCTCCCACACGTACACCAGTACCGGTACTACCACATCAGATATTCGATTTTCCGTGGCATTAACTGCGATCAACTCTGCGGGAAGCAATACATCCACACGAACAAATTACATCATGATCAGTCCTGGTGTTATCCCCCCGCTCGCCAACTTCACCGCCAACGTCACTTCCGGACTCCTCCCCCGCACCATCCAGTTCAACGACACCTCAACCGGCTCACCTACCACATGGAACTGGTCGTTCGGTGACGGTTCACTCGCTGCCGTTCAGCACCCGGTACACACCTACATGAAAGCAGGCAACCACACCGTCACGATCACGGCATCCAACGCAGAAGGAACGAACACAACAGTGAAGGACAGGTACATTGTCATCTACCCGAAGGGCGACTTCAACCATAACTGGGAGGTCGATGTCGGGGACGTGTCCCTCGTCACGTACATGGTAGTCAACCGTGCACCTGCCCAGATCCCTGACGCCGACTTCAACGCGAACGGCTTTGTCGACATCGGGGACACCGGGAAGATCGCGTATTTCGTGGTAAAGAAGATTCCGGATCTGTGAGTGCCTCCGCCAAAGATACAGCATACACTTCCGGCGACCAAACGTATCCATGAGGGGGGACCCCCCAAATGTCACCCAAGGGGGGGTATACCCTCCGACCCGGTGAGGGGGGTGGGGGTACCCCCGCCTTCGCGGCACCGGTCAATGGCAGGCACCCCCCAAGGTACCCCTTTGGGTAGGATGGGAGGGGATGCCTCGCTGACAAGGGTAGGGCATCCCCCGTCTGCTCCTGGGGTATGACACGGACTCTTCGATGCACAAATCCCGGGAAAGCGGGGATTAAAAAGGTGTAACTCATGGAGCCAATCCCTGCGGGCGATGGGGGTGGGATTAGGACCGGATCAGATCAAGGGCAAGTTCGAAAAACAAGGTCATCCAGAATAATAGCCATATTTTTTATGAGCTTGTCCAATGGTAAACATATCGTGAACTTTCACGATTTTGGTCACATCGTTAACACTGTAAAATGCTGTATACGTGCGTGAGATATGGATCCGGTAAATAATACTCCCTCCCCGCATTGTTATTTTTTCCTTGTCTCCCCGGGTTCCAGGGAACGGATCCACTTCAAGACCCTGAAGTGCAATTCGAATGATCCGTCGGGATTTTTCGGGTAAATTATTGATATCTTGAGAAACCGTATCCCGAAGTTTTACGGTAAATTTCAATCTTTAATCTCCGACAGGGGCACATAGGCAGAATCCGGTAGGCTTTCCCACATCTTCACATCATCCTCAAGCCGCCGCTTCTTGCGTTCCTCGATCATATCCATCAGAAGCTCTGCATAGGTCTGACCTGCCGCTCGCATTTCCGAAAGATCCTTCCATACCGGTTCTGTAACCGGTATCCGCTTCACCGCTGCCATGGTTTTATTGTAAGCATTGTAAGTATGTATTATTTTTCAATCCGGAAAAGGAATTTTTCGCATACCGTCTCATCCATGATTCGGAAGTGGCGAATCCCGATGTCATTCTCGATTTTGATGAACACAATAATCTTGTCGGGATAGAAATTCTCCGGATCAGGCTGGGTCACAACGAGAAAATTTGGTGGTTGCTTATAAACCCAGACGAAAAATATCCGCAATTTGAGGTTGTTTTATTGCGTTCATGGGGTTATGACCCAGCCTGCGGATATCTTTTTTTGAGCCGGGGGGATACACCCCCTCATTTCCGCTAACTGGCATGAAGGCTGACCCCTCATCCATGGGTAACCCCCTCCCGTTTTCCGGCACGTGTTCATGTCGGAGACGCATTTCAACTCACCGCCCAAAAAGGAGATCCGGGGTACCCCCAGGGTGCCAGGCGCACATGAACCGACCCCCTTGTTCCTCAAGCGAGAGGGGGGGTCCCCCTTTGGAATGATGAAAAGGGGGATACCCTTATAGAACAGAACTGCCGGGGAACTAATACGTCCTTCCGATAAGCGTTGCCTTACCGGGTTTCCCGCAGACGATACACGCCCCGTCACTATCCTGTACGTACGGTGAACGCACATCCGTACCAAGGACGCTCGCGGTCGTCTTCTCTTCTATGACATCCCCGCATGCCCGGTCCTTGCACCAGTGCACCACCGCGACTTTTCCCTCGTTAAGGGCAGTGTTGAGTGCGTCCATGGACGATACCGTACAGAGATGACTTCTCGTATGTTCTTCTGCCTGTGCCCGGATAGTGGCAGTCATCTCTGCCAGAACACGGGTGACACCCTCCGGGGCGGTTGCCAGATCGATCGCGGTCTTCTCTCCGGTCCGCTTCACCGCCATCACTTTATTGGCGTCCAGATCTCTCGGACCCAGTTCCAGCCGGAGTGGCACACCGCGAAGCTCCCACCAGTAATATTTTGCACCGGGTCGCATATCACGGGTATCCAGTTTTACCCGGAAGCCGGCAGTTGTAA
This sequence comes from Methanoregula sp., assembly GCA_028711405.1. Taxonomy (GTDB): domain Archaea; phylum Halobacteriota; class Methanomicrobia; order Methanomicrobiales; family Methanospirillaceae; genus Methanoregula. The sequence continues at coordinate 451 of JAQTSH010000139.1, read as the reverse complement.
GCGCAAGGTTCAGGTTTTGTGCCGCAGCAGTCACATCTTCATGACGTTTTCCTATCGTGATAGGCACAATCACGACCTGCACCGGGGCGGCAACCGGTGGCAGGACCAGTCCCTTGTCATCGCCATGCATGCTCAAGAGTGCGGCAATACACCGCTCCGAGATCCCGTAACACGTCTGGTTCGCGAGCTTTTGCTCCCCGTTCTTGTCCTCGTAGGTAATGGAAAATGTCCGGGAGAAATGCTCGCCCAGATGGTGAACGGTCCCGATCTGGAGGGTTTTCCCGTTGGGCATGATCGCATCGACCGCTATCGTATAATCAGCGCCGGGGAACTTGTCCCAGTCCGGGCGTTTCGATACCGTAATAGGGATACACAATCCATCATAAAACTCACGGGTCAGCCCGATCTCGTATTCGACCTGTGCCTCTGCCTCGTCCCAGGTCGCATGCAC
>JAQTSH010000138.1 GCA_028711405.1 Methanoregula sp. | reverse complement strand
CGAATGCTGCACTTCACTGGGTAACCGATCACAGACCGGTTCTCGCCGGTATTGAAAGGAGCCTGCGTCGTAAGGGGAGACTCCTCGTCCAGATGGGGGGAAGAGGAAATGCGGCACAGGTTTTTCTTGCGCTTGACGTGTTGAAGCAGGAGTCACCGTGGAGCCGGTACTTCGAGGGATTCTCGTTCACGTTCGGGTTCTTCGGCACTGAAGAGTACCAGGCATGGCTCAGGGCAGCAGACCTCGTCCCGGTACGGGTTGAATTGATCAAAAAAGAGATGATACAACGGAGACCGGAAGAGTTCTCCGGCTGGGTCCGCACCACATGGCACCCGTACCTGCAGCGGGTGCCGGAAGAACTGCATACCCGGTTCATTGATGCCCTGTACCAACAGTACTGTGATTTGTACCCTCCTGACCAGGAGGGAGCGATCCGGATCGGCATGGTGCGACTGGAAGTGGAAGCAATAAAGCCGTGAATGCCTGCCCGTTTCGTAAGATATAACCGTGCTCTGCAATAATGCCTGTTCATGCCCAATGGATCATTCTTCGCAAAGACGATTGAGACCCTGCCCCGCAGTGAACTCGATGCCCTGATCGACGAACGTGTCCGTTACACCGTGCGCTACGCGGCAGACCACTCCCCGTTCTACCGGCACTGGTTCCATGAGCATCATATCAATCCGGATGAGATCCGTGTCCATGAAGACCTGCTCAGTCTTCCCCTCATATCCGGAACGATGATCCGGGAGCACCAACCCCCGGAAACACCTGACTTTCGTTTCCTGTCCGCCGCGTGGACTGACATTTTCTCGATACAGGAGACGAGCGGCACCAGTGGCGTGCCGAAGAGCTTCTTTCTGACGTGGGAGGACTGGAAGCGGTACGCAGAGAAGTACGCCCGGAGTTTCGTCTCGCAGGGATTCTCCAAAAACGACAAGGTCGTTGTCTGTGCCTCGTACGGTATGAACGTCGGTGCGAATACGATGACCATCGCCGCCCAGCGTATCGGCATGGGCATCATCCCGCTCGGCAAATGCACGTTCGACTCACGGGTAATCAAAAACTACAAACCGACCGCCATCATCGGGAGCGTCTGGAAACTGTTACGGCTTGGACGCCGGCTGGCAGCTGAAGGATTGGACCCCAAAGAGACCTCGATCGTCCGGCTGGTGGCGGGCGGGGAGAGTTTTGCTGATGAATCCCGCGCTTTTCTCGCGGAGCAATGGGGATGTCCCGTCTATAATACCTACGGGAGCACGGAAGGAACGATGTGCGGGGAGTGCACCGAAATTGCCGGGCTCCACGTACCCGAGGATCTCGTGCACCTTGACGTGTATGATCCCACACTGCAGGGGTTTGTGAAGGATGGGGAATGCGGGCGCGGGATACTGACCACACTCCTGCCTGTCGGCGGGAAGTGCGGGACGCTCCTCCTCAACTATGACACGGAGGACACCACAGTTGTGCTGTCGCGGGAACGGTGCAAATGCGGCAGGACACACATGAGGATCATCAATCCCCAGCGGGAAGCGGAGACTGTCTGGGTTTCGGGGAACCCGTTCAACCGGGTCGATATCGAAGCGGCTGTCTTCCAACAGGAGAGCATGGAGCATCTCACCGGGGAGTTCGAAGCGTTCATGTACGATGGCGACGCACCGGACGAAACCATCCTGCGGGTGAGCCTCGAATGTAACAACCCTGACCTGTGTGACCGGAAGCTGGTCGAAGAAAAGTTCATCGCCCGGTTCTTAAAGCACAAGCCCGGGCTTGCTGCGCTCTATCATGATGGGGCATTGCAGGTGCCCTTCCACTTCACCGCCCCGGGTGGACTCGACCTGCAACAATTGAAAGGGCGCCCGAAACGTCTCGTTGACCGGCGGCATACCTGATACACTCCCTATTTGTCCCCAAGTCCCTGTTCAGCCCGGCGCCCCGATCCGTTCATGACCCCCCCGGATGCGCCGCCGGATGCGCCGCCGGTCTCCGGCGACCCCCGCCGGGTTCACCTCGTAACCGGGGTTAAATCCATCATACAATCGGATTTTGGCAAACCGGTCATTTAAAACCGGATTTAAATCGGAATGAATAGTGCGGCAGAATGCCAAAAATACCCGTAAAATTCTGGCAAAAACCGGGATATCGACGTGCTTCGACGGAAACTTTATATATTATCACTCGGCAACTCTCATTATCAAAACCCGAATGGGGTTTTGAGGTGTTTTTAATGGGAACAAAAATTGGAAAGGAAAAGATTCAGCGCGAGAAGGGATTCCTCTACTTCATCGGCAAGGACGGATATGTCTGGGCAGCCCCGATGAAGCACAACAAGACCGGCAAGAAGAAGAAAGTCGGCACTGAAAAGATCACAAAGGAAAAAGGCTTCATGTACTACATCGGCAAAGACGGATACGTCGCAAAAGCCGGCATGAAGAACGCGTAAATTGTATTTCCTTTTATATAATGCAGACCCCCATACTGTGCCGGGGTGACCCGGCATGGGGACTGCTCATCGTTTTTCCCTGACGGGATAGTTTCTTACGTACGTTGTCCGACGGCAGGTGTAGTGTTGAGCCGGTATCCGGTACCCAATGGGAATTATCATCGTCGGGTCTTTTTTTTTGGTCTATGGTATCCGGTCTGCCTGAAGGTTGATGTACCCGAAGTACCCATCATTGGTAGACAATCGCCTGCGGGGTTGTGTGGATGCCTTCACGTGTCAACCAGAAATTTGCAGAATGGACGCACGGGTGTAATGTCCGCGAGAGCCTGCAGAGCATCTTCTCCCACATCCGCGATATCCCCTACTCGCTCGCTGTCCGGATGGATGATCCCGCCACCGCGCCGGAAGAGATACTTCTCTTGGGACGAGGTTCGTGCACCCCGAAACACTACCTGCTCGCGACGATGTTCAGGAGACTGAACCTCAACGTGGTCTATGCAACGATTGCGTTCGTGTGGAACGATCCGGATATCCGGTATCCTCCCCACCTCCGCGAACTGGCAGCACGTCTCCCGGTCTCGTACCATCTTGCCTGCCGGGTACAGATCGGGTGCCGGTGGGTGCTTGTGGATGCCACCTGGGACCGCATGCTTGCCAGTGCCGGGTTTCCGGTAAACGAGCACTGGGACGGGTACTCTGAGCAGCGCTGCGCGGTAAAGCCCCTGCGGTCACCCGTACGAACCGCATACTGCCGCACGCTCACCAACGAACCATACCGGGATAACGACGAGGTAGAGTTGTTCCCGGTTGACGGTGAGAAGGATCACTGGGAGGCAGAAGACCGGGCACGGTATTACCGGGAACGGGTGAGCACCCGGACCCCGGAGGACGTGGAGCGGGTCGCAACCTTTGTCGCCGGACTGGATGCCTGGCTGGAAACCGTCCGAGCCACCGGCAGGGTGTAAGTGCCCGGGCTTGTATCTCATATCCCCACCACACTCTTCTCGATAGTATCCCCCTAAAGATACGGATATCTTCAGCACATCCTCTGCCTGTGAACGTGACGACTGACAAAAGAATACTGAGGATCCGGTAATGGGGTTTCGGTCAGGGATCGATAAGCAGGTTCTTCCGGTGCCGTACCTGCAGGTTCGCGGCGAAGGAACGGGCGAGCAGCGGACTCGCTGCCTGGGGGGGCAACCCGATCTGCCCGGCGACGATCCGGGTGAGTGCCGGAAGGTCCGGCTCCCCCTCACCCGCAGCAGTGATGACTGTCTCGTGGATCGTCTGGAGATAGTGGAGCGCCGCTTCCATCTGCGTGTATGCCCGTTCATCCCGCCGGGGTTCGTCCCACGCGGAGAGGAGCGTGCGAATGCCGTGCAACGCAAGGAGTCTTCTGACCGTGTGTACGGATGCGACCGCATCGTCATAGACCGGAAGGTCTCCGGCGACCGGCACGGCATCCCCGGAAAAGAGCACTCCTTCGTTGTGCAGAAAGTACGAGATCGAGCCCGGTGAATGCCCTGGCGTGTGGATGATACGGAGCTCACAGGTACGGGTATCATCGGTCTCGATGGAGGTGCCGTCCACGAGGTCGAATGCTACCGGTACCGATCCTCCGACAAGTGTCGCAAACCCCGGCACCGGGCGTTCACGGTTCTGGCGTTCCACGTCCTCGATCCATGCCCGTTCTGCCGGGTGCGCTGCCACGCTGCACCCGGTTGCGTCGCGGATCGCTTTTGCAGCACCGATATGATCCGGGTGGGAATGGGTGAGGCAGATGAGCGCGATCTCATCCGGGTCGCGACCCGTGGAACGGATGTACTCAAAGATCGTCTTGTCGCAGCCGGCAACGCCCGTGTCGATGAGAGTGATCGTCTCGCCATAGATGAGGTACGAGTACACGAACCGGTCGAGAGCGATGCCGGGCGCTACCGGTACCTTGAACGGGTGCCTGAGTCCATGGATATGCGGGGTGATGTGCATAGGGGATCTCCTTCTCCAGGAATATGGGAAGGGAGAAGGTATATTGGTGGGGGTTGGGAGTGATCCCCGCGCTGCCACGGATTGTCCAGGGTGGCTTTTGACCCAAAACACACCCGGCGATCGTTTGGGAAACCCTTTAACGATTCATCGTGAATACGTTTAGTGACCCCGTTCGCGTAATGATACTGTCATGGTTGTGGTAAATCAATACAGTCATTATCGACGGGGTCACTTTTTTTATGTTTCACCCGGTCTTTTTCGTGCAGTCCCATTGATTGTGCGATCCTGTGGGACGTCGTGCTGATGTGTGGGATGTCAAGGCACCGGTTGCGCTCTGTCATGTGCAGCCTGATCCTTTCGCGGGTCCTTTTACGGAGGTGGTTGAAGTAGATCGCTTGGAAGGTCGTTACACTACAGCATACCCTGTTTAAAAGACCCACTGCTCCGATATAAAACGCACTTTCAGTCATCCCCCCTGTCGTGAAATCTGATTGACCGTTATGTGCGGGGGGTACATGGATTTTTATGCGCTCACATGTGGAGTCTGACCTTTAAATGACGCGATAATGGTGATCCCTGTGGGGGACGTGCCTATGCAGTAGACCCAGTCAACATCGTGAACATCCGTAAATCGCTGGAAACAAAAATCAGTCATGGGCCCGTCGAGATTCGAACTCGAGATCTTCGCCGTGTGAAGGCGACGTCATAGCCAACTAGACCACGAGCCCCGATGCATCGACCGGGAATCGAACCCGGGCTATAGGCTTGGAAGGCC
>JAQTSH010000137.1 GCA_028711405.1 Methanoregula sp. | reverse complement strand
TTTTTTGCGGGGCGAAAAATCAAGGCTCCGCCTGGCAGCAGATGAATTTTGTATTCGCATGGGAGATTCTCATTCGTTCCGGGAATTTCCGGTGATACCCTTTAGCTGCGTTTCGGTCAAAAATACGGTCATTGAACCGCTGCGGTGCGTCATTCGGGGGCGGTAAAATGCTCGTCTCTTTAGTAATCGGATATGAAGATCGATTCCGCAATCGATGTATCCTCCCCACGTACCAGAAATTTTTAAAGAGTTCAGTGCCAAAAACCAAAAACCCCCTCCCGCCATTCAAGAAGAATGAAATCTCGTATTTGACTAAAAACCTTTCCACGTACCCGTTCAGCCGGACCGGTGAGTATCAGCATCACCCCTCTCATCGTACAATCCCGGAAACGTGTAGTAACTGGCGTAAAAAAAGGTCCCGGTTTGTCGCAGTTCACACCCAGAGATCCAGCCCGGATTTCGACATGTTTATTTTCTCCCGGATCTTTCGGCGATGACGAGATATATACCGCCGAGCGCCGAGAGGATGGCGATAATATTTAAGATTGCCAGAGTATCTGCCGAAACCCCTGTTGAACCAAAGTAATCAAAAAGGGCAAAGACGAGAAACGTGAAGCCGAAGAAGTACCCGTAGTTTCTTTTCAGTACATAGCCCGCGTAGACGCCCATGCCAAAGATGACCAGTTCTAAAAGCATGGCGAACGGTGTAAGGATAGGGGCGATTGCCATACAGGACGTTTGTCGAAAAAAAATATAATCCTGACGATTTGCGTCCGATCCCATCATCTTTTTCGCCCGGGAAAAACGGTGCCCGGTGTCGGGGCAGTCACGACAAAAACCGGTGACCGATCTCCTGTCTGCGATTAAACGACGGAAATTCGCCTCATCCTGTCTGCGGATACCTCCGGGGGATTCCGGGCATCAGTATGAACTCCGGCATTGGGAGGTTTATCCGGCGTGTGTGTATCTGATGGGAATCCGGTACGTTTTTCACACGATCAGTCCCGTACCTCAAAACCCCCGACAAGCGTGTACGACTGCCCGTCCGGATTGATGACCACCACGTTCCAGTCGCCGGGTGTGGCACTGCCGGGAATGGCAAGATCGAAGATCAGGTGCTCCGGTCGTAATACTTTCACCCACTCACCAACAATATCAGCATCACCGGCATGGCGGAGGATCACCTGGGTCGTTCCTGTCTCAACAAACCCCGAACCCTCAACATCCACATCCGTATGGGATTGCCCGTGCCGCAGGTAGTCCGGTGAGAGCCAGGAGATGACCGGTGCCGGCAGTGGCGGTTCATTGACCGTGATGTACCCCAGTACCGTGAGCGGTGCACTGCTGCCCCCGGCGTTTGTAGCTGTCAGGGTCACATCAAAACTCCCGGCGCTCGCGTACCGGTGGACCGGATCTTTTTGGGTGGCATTCGTCACATCCCCATCGCCAAAATTCCATGACCAGGCAGTCGGCGTATTCGTGGAGGTGTCCATGAAGCTGACCGTGAGCGGTGCGGTGCCGGTCCGTGGCGTGGCAGAGAAACCTGCCACCGGGACCGGCTGGGTCGAGACCGTGACATAGCCCGGTTTTGTTACCGTGTCCGCACCTTGGGGATCGGACGCAGTGAGCGAGACCGTAAACGTACCAGCGTGCGAAAACGTATGGACCGGATTTTTCTCTGTGGCATTTGTTGCATCTCCGTCACCGAAGTTCCAGGACCATGACGTCGGGTCCCGGTAGGTCTGGTCAGTGAACCGGACGGTCAGGGGTGCCGTGCCGGAGACCGGCTCCCCGGAGAATGCTGCCCGGAGGATCCCCTTCACGCAGTTGTTCCACGCGAGCGTACTGGAACCCCCGGATGCATTGGTCACCACAAGGGTCACTGTATACCAGCCGGGCTCCGCATAGGTATGCGACAGGTTCCTCTCCGTGGAAATCCCCCCGTCGCCAAGCGACCAGTGCCAGGATGTGACTGATCCGGTGGAGGTGTCCGTGAAGCTGACCGTGAGCGGGACCACACCCTGTACCGGACTACGGGTGAAGGAGGCAACGACAGGAGCCGGAGGGACCGGGGGTGTCGGGGTGGGTGTGGGGGTTGGAGTTGCCCCGACTGTTCCACTCCAGCTCGAGATGAGGGTCTGGGCATGGTCATCGACGAGCCGTACGGTGATCGTTCCCTGGGGGAGCGACTGAGCGTCCGGGGAGGCGAGTGCTGATATATTCCGGGTGATCGGGTAACCGGTGGCAGTCTTGTAAACGTAGAGTGTTGTCCCCGGGCTGAACTCCCCGGCATCCGGGGCAGAGTGAGCGAGGTATGTGCCGTTGGGGGTATCGAGATAGACACTCATCGTATTGTACTGGAGACGGGGCACATCGAGATAGAGCGTATCCCCGCCCCGGTTGAACAGGCTGATCGCCTCCTTTCCTGACTGGGTCACGGTACCCATTGATGGCGCGACAAACGCAGGTTTTGCCAGGTTCGAGAAGATGCCGGTGGTGAATGCCAGAACGATCGCCGCCATGACGATGACAAGACACAGGATAAGGATGATGGCTACGGTCTCGCTCATCGCACGTTCGTCTGTCATGGAAACGCTGAAAGAACCATTACCTGCCGGTATATTTAAACAATGTGAGATAGTCCGGAACAATGCACATCTCGTTTTGAGCTGCTCTGACCGTCATGGATTAACAGGAGCGGCGTGCTTCTGCACAAGGAGACACGATGCTGGCGAAACTCCCGGCATGATACTGAAAATGTCCTACAGTCCCCGGCGCTATTATCCGTCCTTCAGTTGATCGCCGGACTCCCCGTGCCCCGCAGGACACTGTGGGGATTTCCTCGTCATCTTCGGGGCTTTTTTAAGAATCCTTTGCGCTGCGACGTGATTTACGATGATAATGACAATAAGGAACAGGCAGGCGTGCAGGGTGAACGTGAGGTATTGTGCCCCGCCCCGTGTGCTGTACGAGTACAGCGCAAAGAGCACACCTGCAAGCGTCATCACGCCGCACGAGATCAATGACGCCCGGATCCCGGTGAACTGCCGGCTGTGGAGGTCCGGGAATATGAAGATTCCGACAATCCCAATTCCCGCAAATCCCACCCCAAGAATGAGGAGGATAAAGAGGATCAGATCCATGACGGGCGCGATCATGCGGGATCCTCCGGCGTTTTACCAGCAGACCAGATCGTACCGGCAAAGAAGATCACCGCAAGGAGGATCGCGAAGTCCAACACGAGCAGGTCACCAAGCGAGATCGCAAAAAGAAAAAGACCGGTACACGCAATCGTCATGGTGACGTTGATCGCCACTAACCGATCGAGCCGGGTCGGACCCGGTAGGATACGCACCGCTGCGCACAGGGCAAGCACGAAGAGGAGGATGGAGGCAACAAGCCATGAATCGATCATGGGTGACACCCCGGATATACACGAGCAAAGATGACTCCAGACAATAAAGAGCACGGCTCAGGAACCCAGCAGGACACCATCGTAAAAACCAAAGGACTCACCCAATCTGTGGCTCGCATCTCCGTTCACCGCCCGGATATTTTGTAGATATACATGGAAAACTGAGGTTAATCAATCCTCCCGCGGGGGTGACATGGGGATCATGAACGTGCCGGTACATTCGTGCGATACATCCATCCGCCCTAAAAAAATCCCCGGCATTTTGATCCTGGGACTGATGCAGTCCCCTCTCGTGGAACCTCGTCGCTCCTACACAGTTCGTCAGCTCCAAAAAACACCGGCGGGTATCCAACTCACACCCGTCACGGGTCATCAGGCATTTATTCCTGAAAGATGAGATAATACAGAAATGCCCTCTTCTTATCTGGGGAAGATCCTCGTACGCTGGTGTGATCACTGTCACGCACCGGTCCTCGCGCTCCAATGTGCCTGTGGCGCTGCCACCCGGCAGGTTCCGGTCACACCCCCGGGTGATGCCCGCCCGGCATTCCCTGCGGACATTGCTCTCATCAATTCGATCTTTACCGAACATTTCGGCGCCCCGCTCGTCCCGGACGGACACCTCGTGTTCCTGAACAAGGTACCGGACCATGACCGGATGGATGAGATCGTAATCGGCGGCGGAGTCGCCGGCTCGATCCGCTACCTACCAAAAGAACGCCGCTGGGAACCGATCCCCCGTCCCGAAGCCTGCCAGATCTTTACACCAACAAAACGGTGTGTGGTGGTGGATGACAGTACCGCCCCGTTTATCCGGGACGAAAGCATGAGTGTGCTCCGACCGGGCATGGTGTCGATCGATGACGCAGTGCAGGCAGGGGACGAGGTCTTTATTCTCGATCCGTCCGGTGCCTGTCTTGGTGTCGGCAGGGCAAAAGTCGATGCCGCAACCGCACGGGCGATGGAGCGGGGATCGATTGTCCGCACGAGAAAAAATATCGTCTCCCGCATTGTACCGGGCAGCGCCACCTGGCAGGATGCCGTCACGGCAAATGCAGATGAGATCACCCGTGCAGAGACCGCTGCCATGCAATTTGTCACGGATATTGCCGCCCGGAACCCGTTGACCCCGACCATCTCGTATTCCGGAGGAAAGGACAGCCTTGCCACCCTGCTCGTCGTAACAAATGCGATCGGGAAGGTGCCGCTTATCTTTGCAGACACGGGATTTGAATTCCCCGGGACATACGAGAACATCGATGCCGTGCAGGAAACCTACGGACTCACGGTCTACCGGACAAATGGGCAAACAAAGTTTGAAGATACGTTCTCCCGCGAAGGTCCGCCGGCAGTGAACGCCCGCTGGTGCTGTGGTGTCTGCAAACTGTATCCGGTGGCAGCCTTGATCCGTTCGCAATGGGGGGAGTGTCTCTCGTTTATCGGGCAGCGGAAGTACGAGTCGCATTCCCGCGCGCAGAGTAAACGGGTCTGGAGAAATCCGAAAGTCGGTGTTCAGCTCTCGGCAGCTCCTATCCAGAACTGGACTGCGCTGCACGTCTGGTTGTACCTGTTCCGGGAACGAGCGCCGTACAACCGGTTATACGAACACCGGCTGGACCGGATTGGATGTTTCATGTGCCCGTCAAGCGACCTTGCACTGATCCACATGATCGAGGCGGATTATCCCGAACTCTGGCAGGGGTGGCGGGACCGGCTCGTCGCGTGGCAGGAGCAGAACGGGTTGCCCGCTGACTGGGTACAGGCTGGGACATGGAGATGCAGGGAGGAATGCCATGACAAAGAAG
>JAQTSH010000136.1 GCA_028711405.1 Methanoregula sp. | reverse complement strand
CCCCGGACAGGGACACATCCCGGCACATCTTCGTGCACTCCCCGTCCTCGATGAGATAGCCGTACTCCGCGTTGAACTGGAAGACGCCCCGTCCCGGATCGACCTGTCCCCCACGGGAACCCTTGAGGAAGATCCCGTTTTTGCATTCACTGAAGATATCGTCGGTCGTCGCATCCCCTGCCTCGATGAACGTGTTGCTCATCCGGACGAGAGGGGGTTCGCCCGGCATCGCACGGGCATGCCCAGCCATACCGTTCCCTATCGCGGCAAGGGTCTCACGACTGTGGAGGAAACTGTTCACCACGCCCCGCCGGATGATCTCAGTTCTTCGCACAGCAACCCCTTCGGCATCGACCGGCTCGAACCCGAACTCGTGGATGGTGGGATCATCGATGATCGTGAGCTGTTCATTCCCGATCTTCTGCCCGGTCATCCCTTTTAAGACTGAATTTCCTTCCTGGATGAGATCCCCCTCGCTCGCGTGCCCGACCGCTTCATGGGCGAACACGCCGGCAAGTTCCGGGTCGAGAACCGCATGCATCTTCCCGCCTTTCGCCGCACCGGCATCGAGCAGTGCGACGGCAATCTCTGCTGCCTTCTTCCCGCGCTCCTCGCGGTGCCGGAGGTTAAACCCATGGATCGAGTGATCGCGTTCATACCCCATCTGGACGTTCCCGTTCCGGGACGCCACCGCGAGAACCGAGAACCCGGACCGGCAGATCTCATACGAGAATTCATTCTCCGAACTGTCCGAGAACCGGACCTGCTCGATCCTTTCTATGTAGTTTGCCCTGCGGTTCACGACCTGCGGGTGACTGGCGGCACGTTCAATCCCGGCAAGGATGTCCGCCTTCTCCCCGATGTCCACGCTCCGGCAGTCCTCTTTGGCTGCCGGCACCGGGAGCATGTGGCGCGTAGCGTCACCTAAAAGAACTGGTTCTGCGGTAATCCCTGCGAGTCTCCCTGCGGAAGCAAGGATCTCCTCAAACTTTTTCCGGGAGCTGGGCTGGTAGTTGTCAACCTGGATGATCCCCCATCCCCGCTGCCCAAGGGTTCTCACAACAGCTTTATCGAAAAAAGAGGTTCCCGCAGATTCCACGACACCGCTGTCAATATCGATATGCGTCACCTGTCCGGTCACATGCCGCACATCGTAATACCGGATTCCCGAAAGCGCTGTCATGCAACCGGCTGTATCATGGCGGGGTCAGCGATCATCGCGGTGGACCGAAGGGTCATCCGCTTCAGTTTGGCAAGGAACCCCTCGGCATTCTCCGGCACGAGTGCATGTTTGAGCACTTCTTCGATTGTATCGACCGGAATGACGGTGACAAGGGATTTGTACCGCTCCTCGATCAACACATCGTTGATGTTCGTGCGCGGGATAAGGACAGTCTTAATCCCGGCTTTTGCCGCTGCTTCGATTTTAAACGTCACACCACCGACCGGCAGAACGTCGCCCCGGACCGAGAGCGACCCGGTCATCGCGAGGTCCTGCCGGACCGGGATCCCTTCGATCGCGCTGATTACCGCGGTCGCGACGCTGATCGAGGCTGAATCGCCCTCAACCCCGCCATAGGTGCCGATGAACTGGATGTGGATATCGATATTTTTCACATCCTTTCCGGTGAACTTCTTTAAGATCGCGCTCACGTTCTTGATCGATTCCTGCGCGATCTCCTTTAACATACCGGTGGCGATGACGGTGCCACTCGCACCCTGCACCGGCGTCACTTCCGCCATGATCGGCAGCACAGATCCTGAGTCGCTCCCCATGACCGCAAGACCATTCACCCTGCCGATACGTGTCCCCTCGATCACGGTCAGCTCGTACTCCCGGCTTCTCCGGATGTAATCGTCCGAGACCTGGTCCTCGATCGAGCGGGCAGTGATCTTAGCCGCAACCACATGGGCAGCGGTGGTGAGCGGGGCGCCTTCCTGGCGGGCGATATCCCCGGCGACCCGGATCAGTCCTCCCATATCCCTGAACTTTAGCGTAAGGTGTCCCTTCCGGTTCGAGCGCCGCCGGGACTCCCGGATCACTTCGTCGATGGCACCGGGGTCAAAATGCGGGATCTTGCCGTCATTTTTCACTTCCTGCGCGATGAACCGGATATACTTCTGCCGGTTCTCCTCATTGTCCTCCATGCTCTCCGACATGTACACTTCATACCCGTATCCACGGAGACGGGAACGGAGCGCCGGGTGCATACCTTGGATTGCATCGAGGTTCCCCGCTGCAATCATGACGAATTTGCAGGGGACGGGTTCCGTCCGGACCATTGCCCCGCTCGACCGTTCGCTCTGCCCGGTGATGGGGAATTCCCCTTCCTGGAGTGCAGTCAGGAGGTTCTGCTGGGAATGGGGATCGAGGGTATTGATCTCATCGATGAAGAGCACCCCGCCGTTGGACCGGTGGATCGCCCCGGCTTCCACCCGGTCGTGTGCGGGGGTCTCCAGTCCACCGCTCTGGAACGGGTCGTGCCGGACATCCCCGAGAAGTGCCCCGGCATGCGAGCCGGTCCCGTCGATGAACGGAGCGATCGTCTTCGTGTCGTTCGAGACGAGCAACTTGGGCACCATCGCCTCTTCGCGGGGCGTTGTGTACCGCAGCGCCATAAACACAAACGCAGCGGCGATGATCCCCATCAGCCACTGGTAGGTAAGAAACGCGTACCCGATGATACCGATCACAAGCAGGATGAGGATCGTATTCCGGAACTGTATCTTCTTCTTTGCCTCGGCTTTATGGGCGCCGACGATCTGTTTGCCCCGTCCTCCGGCAACAGTCCGGACGACCGGGTTATTGGGGTCATCGGAGTTCGGGTAGACAAGGATATCCAGCAGATCCTCTTTCGGGAGCAGTTCTGCCATCGCTTTTGCAAGCATGGATTTACCGGTACCCGGGCTTCCGATCATCATCACATGCCGGCGCTGAATGGCAGCTTTTCGGATCACTTCGACCGCGTGCTCCTGACCGATCACCTGATCGATCAGTTTTGCGGGGACTTCAATCTGGGAGGACGCACCTTCTACAACCGGAGCTACCGGGGGGGGAACCTCTTTTTTGTCTTCGTGAGATTGTTCAGGGGGTATCAAATTTTCCATTGCCGGAATTACCTCTTTTTACCCGTGGGATTCCATATAAATTGACGCATGATAGTTTAAGTACTTTCAGCTGATGGTAATGACGGGATATTGTTGGTAGTTTCACGTCGGTGAAGTGAGGATAGCAGGTCTGGTCAATGCATAAACATACAAAACAGAACAGAGAATATTAATCCAGATGCTGTGCTGTCTGCGGCACGAACAGGAACATTATCATGAGAGTGATCAGCACTGAGAGATCCCAAATCCTTGCTGCCCGCATTGCCGGGGCGCTCAACACCACGGTTGTTGATGTAAAATTTACCCGGTTCCCGGACGGGGAGCAGTACCTTTGTGCGGACAAACCGGATGATGAGATGATCATCGTCGGAAGCATCGTGGACAACGATGCGCTGGTCCAGCTGCTCCTGTTGATCGATGCCTGTGACTGCGCAACGAACCGACTCGTGATTCCCTACATGGGATATGCACGGCAGGACAAGCGGTTCCATGACGGAGAACCCATCAGCGCCCGTGCCATCGCACGGACGCTCGGGCGCGGGGTGGAATCCTGTATCACGGTGAACATCCACGAGAGAGAGGTGCTGAAATATTTCGATGTCCCGACCACGAACCTCACGCTCGCACGGGATATCGGGGAGTATATCGAATCCGCCGCACTTGACGATCCCCTGATACTCGCGCCGGACGAAGGCGCCCTCGACTTTGCCAGGGATGTTGCCTCTGCGGGCAACTGGGACTTTGATAACCTGGAAAAGACACGCCTCTCCGGGGTTGAAGTGAAGATGGCGCCAAAGAAGGTCTGCGCCGCGTCGCGGTCGGTCGTCATCGTAGACGACATCATCTCGACCGGGGGAACGATCGCAACGGCAGCCGGCATGTTGTACAAAGAGGGTGCGGAACAGGTGTATGCAGCATGCGTCCATGGGGTGCTGATCGGCGGGGCGTATGTCCATTTGAAAGCTAACGGTATCCGTGATATTGTCTGTAGCGACACGATTGAACGTGCATGCAGCCAGATCTCGGCAGCTACCCGGATCGCGGACGCCCTCAGGTGAGGGGATGCCCCGGCACAGGTTGAGGATACACCAGAGCACCCGGCGGGGTCCAGACGATGGCAGTGCAATCCAAAAAATGCGTTCTTGACTCATCCCTTTTCTTTTGTGACTGCCCGGTTGAAGGGGAACTCTTCACCCCGCCTTCAGTGCCAGAGGAACTCCGGGATCTGCGGGCAAAAGGAAAACTCGAGAAACTGTTGGCTGAAGGACTCCGGATCGTCTCACCCACGAAGGAGTCACGGGCAAAAGTACAGGCAGCTGCCGAAAGGAGCCGGGATGCCCGGGTGATCTCAGCGACGGACTGCGACCTGCTTGCCCTCGCGATTGATTGTGACGCGGTGCTGTATACCGATGATTTCGCCATCCAGAACGTCGCCCTGGAACTGGGCGTTCATGTACATCAGATCCAGCAGCGGGCGGCAAAGAAGATTGCGTGGAAGTACCGGTGCAGCGGGTGTGGCAGGTATGCGGATACAGACGGGGAATGCCTGGTCTGCGGTGCCCAAATCAGACGAAAACTTAAATAGATAACGACAAACCTCTTTCCCATGTCTTCCCTTGATGATCTGATCAGCCGGGCAAAACTGCTCCTCTCCGAAGGACACAGTCCCGGGCAGATAGCCGATGAGCTCTCGCTCTCCATGGAGACGGTGACCTGGCTCCTCACCCAGGCAAAAGGTTCCGCCGCCCCGAAAGATGTCCATATCGACTGGACTGCCGTCAGCAGCCAGGCAGCCCTTGTGGATGAGACCGCCATCATGCTCCTCGCCCGGTATTACGGGACTCAGGGGAATACCGGTGCCGCTGCGGCAGGGGTCATTGTCGGGATTGCGCTCTCCGGTATCCCGCTTGCCACGCTCATCGCGGTCAAGGAAGATGCCCGGCTTGCCATCTACCACCCGTCAAAGCAGAACACGAGCGAGCACCCGGTCGGTTCGATCAGCGGAAACTTTGCGACGGTCGCGGGCGAGCGATGTATCATCGTTGACGATGTGATCACCTCAGGTAACACGATGCGCGAAGTGGTGAAATACTTAAAGAAGCACGGCGCGACACC
>JAQTSH010000135.1 GCA_028711405.1 Methanoregula sp. | reverse complement strand
CCAGAAGAGCAGGAAGCACCATGAAACAACCTGACCTCACCACGGAGATCGACATGTTCGGGCGGATGATGATCGCACTTGAAGAGATTGAGGCGTGCCGGGAATTTGTCGCCCTCATTCCTGAGGTCAGGACCAACATGGTATTTGCACAACCGCATGCCAAAACACCCGGTGAAGTCATAGCCATAGATGGTCGGATTACCATCATTGACAGTATGCCACGGGCTGCCGGGAGGATCCGGTTCGGTGCATCGAACCACATGGCACGGCTCATTATCAGCCTCATGCAGGCAGATCCGTCCGTTCGGGCTGGTATCGATTTTGCAAATCCACCCGGATTTTCAGAATGGCTTTTCAGCTATTGCAGGAAGAACGGATGGACGCTTACTATGATTGACCGGAGAGACGAGCCCGGAGAGGTCCGGCAAATAGAGGGGTCATCGATGCAGTGGAAGGCACAGGAAGCGATCCGGGTTGCGGGGGGGCAGGTACCGGATATTATCTGCGATGCCGGGGGACTGGGAAAAGAACCGGTCTGTGTCATCGTGGGGAAGGAACCTATCGGTGTTGCGCGGGATGCGTGCGGGATTGCACGGGCATATGTACAATCGAAACAATAGCTCTTTTTCTGATCTTGTGCCCTAACGTTGTAATAGTATTCTGCATCATACTATGGAGGCACTATCTATGGAACTCGATGAAATTACCATCAGCCGGGCGATTCTTTCAGCCCAGATGAACACCCTGATCGATTATATGGAACTCGATGTGGCGGTTGTTGGTGCAGGTCCTGCAGGACTGACCTGTGCAGCACTGATCGCAGAAGAAGGCATCAAGGTCGGCATCATTGAGAAGAAACTCTCCGTAGGCGGCGGGATGTGGGGCGGCGGGATGATGTTCCCCCGGATTGTCGTGCAGGAAGAGGCACGCCGCCTGCTTGACCGGTTCTCTATCAAATCCACTCCCTTCAAAGAGGGATATTATGTCGCAAAGTCGGTCGAAGCAGTCTCCAAACTTACCGCTGCCGCGTGTGATGCCGGAGCGGAATTCTTCAATCTCACTTCAGTAGAAGATGTCATGATCAAGGCAGACGGGCGGATCAGCGGGCTCGTGATCAACTGGACTGCGGTTGAGATGGGAAAACTGCATGTCGATCCCCTTGTTATGGGTTGCCGGTATACGGTCGATGCAACCGGTCATGATTCGGTTGTCGCCAGGCTCGTTGAGAGAAAGGGCGGGAATCTCCAGGTAAAAGGCGAGAGTTTCATGTGGGCTGATCGGGCTGAATCCCGAATCCTCCAGCATACCCTGGAGGTGTTCCCCGGACTTGTCGTTGCCGGTATGGCAGCAAATGCCGTTGCGGGAGAGAGCCGCATGGGCCCGGTATTTGGCGGGATGCTCCTCTCCGGTGAGCACGCGGCTAATCTTGTGCTGAAGAACCTGAAGTGAGGTATTTTCCCCCGGCAGGGATGTGAACCCTGATCCGGGATCTTTTCCGCCACCTGCACGCTGCCTCCTTACTCCCCATATGCCCGAGCCCTCACCACTCGCTCCAGCGGTTGCCGTCATCATGGGCAAGCGACCCGCTGGCGACTGCACATACCGGTACCATCATCCATGACCGGAGCTTGACGGGTTCTCCGCGACACTACGGTGCCGCGACCCGAACGGCGGGATTTACTCCGTGAATTTCGTCCGCGACCGGTTAGAGCGTCTCGTCCTACCCGGACGACACCCGGGCAGACACGGTCACAGCCCTCGCGTAAGGTGATGAAAATGGACAATAAAATCCTCATCACCGCGTTCCTCGGCGCAGGACTGCTCGCTTACGTGATCCTCCCGGGGATGCTCGTCATCTGGGATCGGGTCCTCGATCACATGGAGTGGTAAGGTACAGAATGAGAACAAACAGGGCAGGGGAGTAATCCCCTGCCACTTTTTTATAAAAATAATAGCCGGATTTGAACTGTTTTATGCAATAAAGAATTAAAGCATGGATATCGATGATGTGTATATGAAATCGATCCATGTTCCCATCATTATCGAAACCGATGAAGATGGGATCTTCATCGTATCCTGCCCCCAGTTCAAAGGTTGCCACACCTTTGGTAAAACCATTGATGAGGCGCTCGTACGCATCAAAGAAGTGATCGAGTTGTGCATGGAGGATTCGAAACCGGAACATCTCAATACTTTTGTAGGATTCCGCGAGGTTGAGATCATCCAGGGTGCGTAATGCTCCCGGTCATGAAGGGAAAAGACCTCATTGCTTTTCTTGAGACAATTGGTTTTACTGTCATCCGTCAGAGAGGATCTCATGTACGGATGAAGTCCGATGATGGCAGATATACCACCGTGCCGGTTCACCATGGAGAAGACGTTCCAAAAGGGCTGCTGCGAAAGATTATCAGGGAAGATCTTGAAATGACGCTCGAAGATTTTGCAGAAGCGTATGAAAAATACCAGGGACATTAAATTACTCCTGGACCGGTGCCATGACAGAAACGGCGAGATATACTACGTGAACTTCACCCACGACCGGATGAGCATTACGTCCTACCCGGACGACGAGATCCCCGCAAAGGTCGACACCCGGGCAGACACGGTCACAGCCTTCGCGTAAGATGATGGAAATGGACAATGAAATCCTTATCACCGCGTTCCTCGGCGCAGGACTGCTCGCCTGCGTGATCCTCCCGGGGATGCTCGTCATCAGGGATCGGGTCCTCGATCACATGGAGTGATAAGGTACAGGTTAAACGGGGCAGGGGGATTTTCCTGCTCACGCTTTTTTTAACAATAATTCACCTACGGCTTTCCCAGAGCAGTCTTCCCGACCGTAGCACAATAGATCAGGAACTGGTCCACGCCATCGATGCCAAGGATGTCATGCATAGCATCATCATCGTACGCGGCAACGGCACAGACCCCGCAGCCGACTGCCGGTGCCGCAAGGTACAGGTTCTGGCAGACATGCCCGGCATCCTTGTGCAGTTCCCGGTAGCCCCGCTCACTGTACCGCCAGGTCATCCGGTAGGGAACGGCGACCCAGAGGAAGACCACACCGCACCGCATGATAAATTGCTGACCGAGACAGGCTTCTGCGATCCGGATGTGCAGCGTAGGGTCTAAATCGAGCTGCTGGAGACCGTGCGTGAGGGCGAGATACCGGTACAGTCCCGGCAGAAGCCCCGTGACATCGTTGATGAGCAGGTACGTTTCGAGTGCGTGGCGGGCACCAGCTGACGGGACCGTGCGGAAGGTTGCATACGTGCCGGTAACTTTTTTTACTCCCTGGGTACACCAGAGCAAAAATGCCAGTTCCGGGATGGTGAGGGGTTCTTTTTCGAACGCACGGACACTGTGCCGTTCTTCGATGGCTGTCCTGAGATCACGGGGAGGAACATCGATCGTATCGGGTTTCGGGAGGTCGAATACCGGTTTATCCGGATCGGGCGGAAGCTCAAGCGGCGGCTGGGGCAGGTGCTTCTCCTGGTCCGTTGTGGGAAGGTACCGGTACTTCGTCCTCTCCATGAAGATCCGACCGGTCCCGGCATCGGGTGGCATGAATCATCGTTTTGTCCGGAGGGCTTTTATAATTGTCTGGCAAAGAACCATCCACCCGGCAACCCGGATCGGCTATCTCATGAGGTGGCTCTCTTCCATGAGCTGGTTTGCCAGTCCCCGGACCTTCTGGTTCTCGAATTTTACCTTCCCCTCATAGGTGATGAGCAGGATCCGGTGATACGGTACGGGTTTATCGCCATCGATTGTCCGGATGCTCATGTAGTATGGTTCCAGGCTGATGTCAGAGCCGCTAACGTTGGACCGGTCATTGGGAGCGCCCCGGTCAATATACCAGACCTGAACGTTCCCGATTTCGTAGCGGTCATCGTGCCAGTACTGCTGCAGGAGTTTATGGCTGGTCAACATAGTCCATCACATACATGAAGGGTGTATTGCCGCTCATGGCAGTATATCCTGCATGGATATCTCGAATCCAAGGGTTCCTGTGGCTACCCCGTTATGAACACTCTTTTTCTCTTCTTCCCTTTTGGTTTTTTGGACAGTTTAGCATGGCTGGATTTTTCTTTAGGCGCTTGTCCTGCCATGCGGAGGTTCTTTTTCCAGGTGATTGGTTCATACCCTCTGTATAGCCCAACAAAATACTCTCCGGCTACCGGGCATAGAACGCGCAAGGTTGCCTGATATCACATAAATTTCGCCCCCGTAAACCTGTACAGGGGGAATCATCCCGTCCGCAAAAACCCGTGGTGCGGTCGTTGAACGCTAAAGCGTGCCTGGCGGGTTTTCTGCCGAGAGGGTTTAAGAAGACAGTCCCCCTTCCCCGCCAAAGCTGATTCGATGATGTACAGGTTTTCCCGGGTCTGACGTTCCGGATATCTCACAGCATTCATTCGTTATCCCGGATGCATTGGTGGCATTCTGAGTTGTCACATGAACAGGCAGCAGCCTTCGCGATCATTTCCACAAGATTCGGGATTTGTCTCCGGAAATTATCGTTTTTTGAACAATATCCGAAGATATCAACGCCTGCTTTGGTCGATTCCTGCATTATCTCGTCAATCCCGACACCGGAAAAAATGATAAACGGTACCTTGATCCCCCACACTCTCAGGGTTTTAAAAAGTTCGATACCATTCATTCCCGGCAGGGTGTAGTCAGATACGATCACATCGACAGGATGACACGTAATCCAGCTCACCGCGTCTTTCGCAGAAAAGAGCGGATGTACGGTAACTCCGCCACAACGTTCGCACAACCGGGATACAATCCTCGCCACATAGGAATCATCATCTACATATGCCGCTGAGATCATTCCTGCGTACGCGGTACGTTTATACCGCCCTCACGCTGTATACGGTCCTCGTCCAACAACCCATCCCGGATGAAGATAATCCGGTCGAAGTACTCCATATGCCACGGCTCGTGCGAGACCATCACGATTGTCTGTTTAAGCTCGCGGTTCACGGTCTGGAACAGTTCGAGCACGGTACGTGAGTTCTCCGTGTCGAGATTCGCACAGGGTTCATCCGCAAAGACAATCGACGGTGTGTTGACGAGCGCCCGGGCGATCGAGACCCGTTGCTGTTCGCCACCGGAGAGTTCGAAGACGAGGTGGTCCAGCCGCTTTGCGAGACCAACCTTTTCCAGTACCCGTGTCGCCGCAGCGTAACACTCTGCCATTGGTTTGCCCTGCATGATTGCCGGTA
>JAQTSH010000134.1:1430-5264 GCA_028711405.1 Methanoregula sp. | reverse complement strand
GATATCCCCGGAAAGAAATCGTGATGAAACACCGCTGGTACCTCTCGGTTGATCCGGCAGCAGCACTTTTTTGCATTCCGCTTGCCCTCTGCGGTGTGGGAATTTCTGTTAAAAAAGTGAGCGGATCGCAGCCCCGAGCACCGGTGTCATCCACCGGAGCATGCGGGGATTTTTCAGGAGTTGGCGGGCGAGCGTGCCGGGACGGTCCATGTCACCATACTGTACGATCGCCGCGATCATCGCAGGATTGTTTAGTGCCTGCACAAAGCCGTCAATGCTCGCAGACGACATCTTCTGGCGCATCGAGAAGAGCCGGAACCCGAGCGCGAGTTCCCTGCCGATATCCGCCTGCCAACGGCGCTCGTACTCCGCGAGTGCGGCATCATCGAACGTGTTGTGTTCGCAGCAGGCTATCGCCACATCCGCCGCGTGCCGGGCAGATCGGATACCGGTGTAGACCCCGCCACCGGTGGTGGGTTTGGCAAAACCGGCGGCATCCCCGACAAAGAGCGTGCGGTGCCCGTACGTACGGGGCATCACGCCCAACGGGAGCGTGCCGGTGACAAGATGGACAAAGGACGTGGCACCGGTCTGTTTAAGCAGCGCGGCAAACCGTTCCGGCACCTGCGTCTGACCGCTCAACCCGACGCGTGCCCTGCCGTTGCCGGATGGAATCTTCCAGCCGAAAAATTCCGGGGATGCGTTGGGATACAACTCCACCAGATGCGGATCTCCTTCAGCCGGGATGTCCGCCTGGATACCGGACAGGTACACCTTCGCGCGGGAGAACCCGTACCGCCGGGCGACCGTGCTCCGCGGACCGTCCGCCGCGATTAGTATCCGGAATGCAAACTCTTCGTGCCCGTTGATGCCCCGCGTGATGACGGTCGACTGCCGGACATCGCAGACAGCGGTTTTAAGCCGGAACTCTGCGCCGGCGTGTGCGGCAGCTTCTGCCATCTCCCGGTCGAGCGCGCCCCGGTCGACCACGACCGCTTTTGTCACCTGTGCATCGAACGTGAGCGTGGTGCCTGTCCCGGTGACGATGCGGGCACCGGATACCGAATTTTGGATGCTATGGTGTGAGACCTCGCATTCGGCAAACGCTGCAGTCGAGAGAAGCCCGGCGCACTGGACCGGGTACCCGATCGTGCCATGCTCCTCGATGCAGAGTGTCGAGAGCCCGTGCTCTGCGCAGCAGCGGGCGGCAGTCGTGCCACAGGGTCCGGCACCGATTACGATGACATCATAGGGCGGAATAAAAAACTCTCCTTCGTGGGATGCACGGGATGATCTCCGGACTGCGACGGAACGAACGACAAAGGATGGGGGAGATCTTTCTATATTTTTACTGTTTTTTTGCGAGCGGTGCCGTAACCGGTGGTTCTTCCTTGATATGCATCCCCATCAGGATGGAGAAGACCCCAAAGACAAGCGAGAAGACCCCGAGGAATGTCATGATGGGATTTTTGAGCGTGTCTGGTACGTACCGCAACAGGAGCACGAGCAGAACCACCGCGACGACAAATGTCCCGCCGATCAGGTAATATTTGGATTTCGGGCGGGTGAGCGCGAGCGTGATACCGGACAGACCGGAATAGAACGCGAGGATCGCGATGGCGATAAGGAAGATGATCGTGACGATATGGGGGAAGATGAATGACACGATTGCGACGACCACAAACGCGGTTGCCGCAAGAAACCAGAACAGGGAGCCTTCACTATGGGAGGTGATCGCGAGAAATACGCAGATGATCAGCCCAAGTCCTATGAGCACCCAGAACAATGCCAGGAATGTGGCAAGTGTCGTGTCAGGAATCACAATTGCCAGTAACCCGAATATGACTCCAATCAAGCCCTTTACAAGGCACGAGACCTTCGCATCCATGATAGAACCACTATTCCTTCCTGAATATACTTTTGGCATCTCCCTCCATTTAGGATTAACCAATGAAATCCGATAAACTGTGCTGGTTCTGATAAGTTGTGATGAAAATTGGTGTGTCGGTTTTCTCGTTAAATATCCCGGAAGTTCCCAGTCGCAGGTCCGTCCCTGCCGGAAGTGGGTGTTTCCAAAGAATCTGCCGGAGTCCATCAGGTCGCATGCGAACCCGGATTGGGACCTGCACAACCGTTTTTCGAGTCCGCGTGACCGCACGGAAAAAATCCGGGGTTCCGGTTCCGATGCGCTCCATCGGGATTCGTCATCTTTATAGCAGACCCGGATGAACTATCTTTGTGTTTGGGCGTTATGAACGGGATTTCGAGTATAGCGATGCGGACGTGAAGCTGCGGATCGATCGGTCAGGCACAATTCCTGTGTATACCCGGGATTGCAATGGAGCACATGTGGAAAAATATCTGACCGGGGATTACAACGCGATCCATATCTGCCCGGTCGAGCCGGTGAACCTGCCGGAGGAGATTACTCATCACCTGGAGATCGCTTTTCCGGAGATCGTCCTCCCCCCGGAGGTAAAGCAGACGATCTACCTGAAATTCCCTGTCGAGACCGGTGTTTTTTTTGAGATTCACCGGGAGATGGATGTGCTTGATATCTTTTCCTTCGTTCCGACCCGGTTCTCCCTGTATGGTCGCCCTGATGCGGGGGTGATCACCCGGTGGTACCGGAGCGATCTCTATTCCTGCGTGCCCGCCACCGACCTGCACCGGGAGGGGGTGCTGGAACTGGCGCTCGTGAACCACTGTGCAACAACCGTCGAGATCTCGCGGGCGGTCTTTGACAGTCACCACATGACCATCTTTTATGGTGAACGCGTGGGCATGACCGCAACGATGGAGGTGTGGTCTCCGGCTATCGCGCAGACGACCTTTGCGACAACGCCCCCGCCGGGTTGCCCGAACCGGTCGATCGATCTCTACACGTCACAGAAATTCCCGGTCGGTCCAATGAAGGGATACATGATGGAGTCTGGTATGACATGATCGCGCAAGCGATGCCCAACTCGACGGAGATCATCACCACCCTGTCCAATGAGACGTCCCTCATTGGCACGGCGAGTACGCGGGAGGTCGTGCAGTTCTTCGTGCTTTTAATCCTCGCGTACGTGATCGGACTTGTCATCGCCCACTACCTGAAACTGAGACTGAGCCACAAACTCAAATCCGATCAACTGGTCCTCCTCATACGATTTGTGCGGGTGATTTTGATCCTTATTGTTGTCAGCTTCTCGCTTCCCGGTCTCCTTGACCTGAGTATCACGATCCTCGCGCTCGTTTTTGTCGCGCTGGTGGCGATCATCGGGTTGTCGAGCCAGAACGTGATCTCGAATATGATCGGGGGTCTTGCGATGCTGTACGAAAGTCCGTTTAAATCCGGTGATTTTATCAATACCAATGATGTTTCAGGGACGGTGATCTCGACACGGCTCTTCTCGGTGCTCATCCGTACAACGAGCGGGGTGTACGTGCAGATCCCCAACGCACAGATCTATTCCTCGGATGTGTCGAATTATTTCGCCCATGTTGCCCGGCGGTATGAGTATGTGGTCGGGATCCGGTACCAGGATGATGTGAAGAAAGCGACTGCCATCATTACCCGGATTCTTGAGGGATACACCTATGTGCTCGTTCACCCGGCGCCGGAGGTCTTTGTGAATGATATCGATGCAGACAGCGTGAGGGTGATGTTCCGCGTCTGGTTCCCGTCTGTCTGGGCGCGGACGAAAGACGATATCTCGCTCCAGACCGCGATCCTGCCCCGCGTGAAGGCAGCCCTGGAGGCGGAAGGGATCGAGATGCCGTATGCCCACCGGGAGATCCTGTTCACGACCCCGATCGTGACGCAACCCGGTCCGGGCGGGAAGTGATCCC
>JAQTSH010000134.1:0-1330 GCA_028711405.1 Methanoregula sp. | reverse complement strand
ACCGGTCCGGGACCGAGTGGGAGGGGAATGATGGGAAGGGTGATGATGGTGACCGACCAGGGGTTCGGGTTCTTCTCTGCAAATACCTGCAGGTAATAGTTCCCGGACTCCGGTATGGTCACAAACCGGAATGTCTGTGTGGAATTTACCTCAAAGTCCGGCTGGGTTTTGGTGTTATTCGCGTTCATTAAAACAGTGCCGTTCCCGTAATTGAGGAAGTACCACGGAGTGGTGATCCCGGTACCGTTCCGGCTGAAGATATACTGCCCTTTCTCCAGGTAGAATGCCGGTGTCACGATCGTTCCTGATCCCGTGAAGTTCAGCGGGACTTTTTCCGGCGTGTCGAGTGAGAGCCGGGAGATCCCTGCGGTCCACTGTCCACCCCAGCTGGAGATGTTCACCCAGTAGTCTCCCTTTTGCGGGACTTTGATCGCAACGGATCCGTTGAACGCGCCGGTTGTGGAGAAGGTAGCCGGGGCTCCGGAACTCGCGGCGTAGTACGGTAAGAACGTTATATGCATGTCCTGTGCGTCTTTTGCCTGAAATGATACGACGATCACGCCAGGTTCGAGAGAGAGCATCGTATCTGGCTGGCTGGTGGACAGTGTGGGAAGACCCGGGCCCACGCCAGGTGTAGCCGTGGGCAAAACGGTTGGGGTTTTTGTGGTCTGGTTGTTTGATGCGGACGATACGGCATTTTGTCCGGTGCACCCGCATGCACACAGACAGATGATGAGGAGAAGTGCTGTACAGATGACTGTTTTCATATTACCACAAAGGATTCTTTTCACACAAGAACGTGCCGAAACTGAGTGCCGTTAGCGACGGGTATCCGACCGTTGCAAACTATTAAGAGTTCCCACCGGTTCAGGATGGCGTGAAAGATGGTGAACTGTTTTTTTACCTCAACTGGGTGGCAATGATCACAGAAAATCCGCGTGCCGGAAAAAAGGTGGTCTCCGGGTGTCTCATTCGTGGCTGAACCCGAAGAATGAGATCTTAAAGACCTTTTCGAGCGCGTACAGGATGGCAAAGAAGATCCCGACGTACAGGATGAACGAGACCACAAACCGCGTGGGTCCGGTGATCCCTGCGTAGTTTGCAATCGTATTTGAGCACGCATCGGCAACGAGGACGGCGATGAGGATCCCTACAAAAAAGACGAGCCACTTTCTCACAACTGACATATCCATGAATATACTTACCCAAACAGCGCGGGTTTAACACCTACTCGTTGTCAGTGGGTTGAAAGAGAGTGTCCAGACCAATACGTTTCAGGGTCTTCTTAAGATCCGGAGTGAGATTGAGAAAGACCGTTTTTTGTTGATGA
>JAQTSH010000133.1 GCA_028711405.1 Methanoregula sp. | reverse complement strand
CATGTGTCATCGGTTAAGGAATAATCCGATTTTTTTCTCAATAATAAGACCCTGATTTTCACAGTTAATTTCCGTAAAATGCATAGATAATTTTAAATTGTTGTGCAAGCATACTGCATTCTTATATCACTATGACTTCAAAAGATCTTACACGCGAACCTTTTGATATCCACATGCAGGGATACGAAGTGTTGGAGAAGGTAGCAGGTCAATCAGGATCATCCGGCAGAGTATTGGTTCCTCGGGATTGGATTGGGAAAAAAGTACGTATCATCCGTATGGACTTATGAACGAAATCACGGCACACAAGATCTTGGAAGACCTAACTTCCATGTTTTCTCAGGAATGGTTACATAATACCGCTAATCAAACTGGGATGATTAAACGACAGCGAATAATCGATCCTACGATTATGTTTTGGGCATTGATTTTTGGATTTGGAGTGAAATCGGAGAGAAGTCTTGCCAGTCTTAAACGCGTATTTGAAAATAAGTCAGGACAATTAATAAGCGACAGCAGCTGGTATGACCGGTTCACTCCCGAAATGGTAGAATTTGTTCATCAATGTGTTATCCATGGAATTCAGGAACTTGCGAGAACTTCCCACGTAAAACTTGACAAAAAACTTCAAGCCTTTCAGGATATCCTAATTCAAGATAGTACGATTATTAGACTTAACAAGTTTCTTGCTTACATTTTTCCCGCAACTCGATCAAGAGGTGTCGCTGCCGGACTAAAAGTGAGCGTCTTGGTGAGTGTTGTGGCAAATGGACCAAGATCTGTTGTCCTATATGGAGAGCGCGTATCTGAAATTAAAACTCTGAAAATAGGACCATGGGTTAAGGATCGGATACTCCTCATCGATCTGGGATTTTATAAACATCATATTTTTACAAGAATTGCTGAGAACGGCGGGTATTTTGTTAGTCGATGGAAAAAAGTTGCTGATCCAACTATCATTTCAGTTACTGGTGGACTCTCTAAAGATCTTCAGGATAAAATCATTGGGATGAAACTGAGTGCGATTATTCTGATTTTACCTAAATATGGAATTCTCGATGCGATTGTTGAAGTTTCATTCAAACGTCGGATTTACAAGGGACAGCAAAGACAAGATACGCAATCGTTTCGTTTGGTTGGGGTGTATAATGAGGAGAGTAACAAGTATCATATCTATTTGACGAATATCCAGGCTGATATACTCGGACCGGAAGACATCGCACGATTATACGGGGCACGATGGGATATTGAACTCCTTTTCAAAGAGTTGAAAAATAAATATGATTTTGATGTGCTTAAAACAAAAAATGAGCAAATAATTAAGACTCTTATCTGGATTGGCATACTAACATTGATTGTTAGTAGAAAACTATATGGACTCATGAGAGATTTAATTCCGGATCAACAAGTTGTCCGGTTTACTCAATTACGATGGAGCATTATTTTTGCTGAGAATGCTTCTGACATTCTTACAGCAATTTTTGAATCTATGGGAATAACTCGAACCATCGAACAAAAGTTTGCTGTTTCCGCAAGTCAGGCTGTCGATCCACATGTCAATCGCAAGAGGTTCAGATCGGAGTGGTGGGCTTAACCGATGACGCATGCAATAGAGTCTCTTCGTATCTTGATATTACAATCTTTTGATTGAATTCGTGGGGCGTATAGTCGTTAACTGCGCTTTATTCCCGGGGAGATTTTACTAGGTTTCGGAATGTGTACTATGCCTGGTAACCTGGGTATTCACAACTTCCCGGCAAATGCCTTCCCCGGCACTGCTTACGTCAACCGCTCGCACCGGCAGCTCGCCGCCACCACTATCAGTTGTAGCTGTACGCCAAAGAGCGTATTGAAACGGCGGACGATCTCTTGATGTTTGGGAAGGGGCGAGAGGGTAGCACGGTCAAGGGGAAAAGAACCCCTGTTTTTGGGATCGATCATTCCGGCCCGGGACTCTGGGAGACTTACACTCTGGCGAACTCACTTCTCCGTCGGAGAGTTTCCGGTGGACGAAGGTCTGGATTACCCAAACCAGGTCTTATTCGCGAAAAATCAAGTCCTTTGTTTTATCATATCCCTGATATGTCGTCCGTTTGACGGGTTTTGGCATGAATCGGGCTTGAAAAAATGCGCTAATAGGCGCTTTTGGACAACCAATCATGTGCCGGATGGGCTGAAGTAGGTGGAAACTGAAAAGAAGGGTTGTTTGGGGGATTTCGGTATTCACCATCGGATACCGTCGTAGCAGGATTTCATGTTCCCAAAGACGGGTCATCTGACCCGTGACAGGTCGTTTACCCGTGACAGGTAAGGTGATCCGGACAGGTCATCTACCCGTGACAGGTTCCAGTGGAAGCCCGGATCTGCACAGTAATATAGGGTGATTTTAGAGGGGGCTACGACGTATATCGTCAGTGGAAATGCCTGCCGGGAGTCTTACTGTTCCTGGACCGGATCCGAGAAAAAATTTGTAAAGGTCGCATGATCCAGGAAATCATTTTCCCTTGAGAACACGTTGCTAAAAAAAATTTTCAAAATTTTTCCGGTAAAAATTCCGTACAGTTCGCACGAAGGACTTCCCGGAAAATGGGGTCTAAGTGACACAAGTGACACGGCTTACGATCCTGGACCAGACTTCCTTTCCAGAACCCCCCAAAAAGTTCCGCACATCAAAGGGGTCGGAATGGGGTCTAAGGAGTCTAGGTGGAATCCAGACAAAGGAGAAAAGAATGGGACATTTGGGATATATGAGACTTGGGCGACTTTATTCCTCAATAAAAAGGGCACCGTCTGCATCAACCGAACGCTACCAGCAGTCAGGTTACCGGGAAGATACGTATGCTGAGGAGACGAAATGGTATGCAGATTATCACGGTGCGATAGAATGTATGTTGCGGGACTGTGGGTTTATGGTCTCCACGAAAAACCGTAGTCTTGCGCAATGGGGGATGAACTAAATGTCGGTAAAAGCAATCACACAGAATTTTCGGCAGAAAGTGTGCGACCAGGTACGCGTCGAAGCCGAAGGTGTTGACCGGTACAGGGTGTTCACCCCGTTTCTCTTTGAAGATGGGGATCATCTGGTTGTTGTCCTTAAACAGGAGGATGGACGCTGGGTGCTCTCTGATGAGGGACATACCTTCATGCACCTCACCTACGATCTGGACGAGAAGGATCTTCGGAGCGGAAGCCGGCAGAAGATTATCTCAAATGCCCTTGCTGCATTCTCGGTTGTGGACCGGAACGGCGAACTGGTTCTCTCGATAGATGACGACCAGTATGGCGATGCCCTTTACAGTTACGTCCAAGCCCTACTCAAAATTTCTGATGTTTCCTATCTGTCACAGGAACGCGTACGGTCAACATTCATGGAAGATGTTCATAAATTTGTACAAGAGCACATACCGGAAGGGTGTGTCCAATCTGACTGGCACGATCCTACGCACGATCCTGACAGCAGATATACGGCTGATTTTATGATCGAGAGTGAATCCGGACCGATTCTGGTGTACGCGTTATCGAATGACGACCGGGTGAGTAACGCAACGATCAATCTGCTCATGTTTGAAAAATGGGGGCTGAAATTCCGGTCTATCGGTATCTTTGAGGACCAGGAAGAGATCAACCGGAAGGCGCTTGCGAAGTTCACGGATGTCTGTGAGAAGCAGTTCTCCAACCTGCATGGCAACAAGGATCGGTTCCTGAAATATGTGCAGGAATCCGGGGGGATGGTGACGGGATAGGATTCCCGACACCTACAGACATATACTCCTCGGAGGCGTGGATGGACGTTTTACTGTCAATTAAACCCAAATACGTGAAGTCCATCGTCGAAGGTGAAAAACGATACGAGTTCCGGAAGACGATCTTCAAAAACCGGGATATTGATCACATCTTTATCTATTCATCAATGCCGGTGAAAAAGATCGTTGCAAAGTTTGAGATCGGAAAAATTCTCGAAGACCATCCAGCTAACCTCTGGGAAACTGTGAAAGAATATGCCGGTATCAGCGACCGGGATTTCTTCTCTTACTTTGAAGGGAAGTCACGAGCAGTTGCTATTGAGATCCAGAACCTTCAGGAATTTAGCAATCCGATTGATCCGTATGAAACGATACCAGGGTTTGTGCCGCCGCAGTCGTATCGTTATTTGGATGGGTTGCCAGTGGCGGAATAATTCTGCACTATTTCTTCGCTGAAAAA
Organism: Methanoregula sp.; assembly: GCA_028711405.1. GTDB lineage: Archaea > Halobacteriota > Methanomicrobia > Methanomicrobiales > Methanospirillaceae > Methanoregula. The sequence continues at coordinate 1,067 of JAQTSH010000133.1, read as the reverse complement.
CCTTCGAACAAAAATGATAGTCGCTCTAGCGATCACAACTTTCCCGCCAAACTCCTTTCTCAGCGCCGCCTGCGTCAACCGCTCGCACCGGCGGCTCGCCACCACCATGCTCATTCGCAGCCGCACGCGAAAAAGTGCGTTGAGATGGCGGACGATCTCGTGATGTTTGGGAAGGGGCTGGGGGGAGCACGGTCATGGGGAAAAGAACCCCTGTTTTTGGGATCGACCATTCCGGCCCGAGATCTTGGGAGACCTACACTCTGACGAACTCACTTCTCCGTTGAAGAGTCCCGTTGTGCGAAGGTCCGGGGTGCCCAAAATATCACTAATTCGCGGAAAACCGACACGGTTTCCCGCAAATTTTTCATTTTATCGACGGAAGACAATAGCACTATTTAGCACCTTTTGGACGCCCGATCGTTTGCCGGATGGGCTGACGTAGGTGGAAAATGAAAAGAAGGCCTGTTTTTGGGGTAAAACCGAAGTATCCTCACGTCGGACATCGTCGTGAATTTCACGATTTCAGGCAGACTCCCAAGACGGGTCATCTGACCCGTGACAGGTCGGCTACCCGCGACGGGTAAGGTAATCCGGACAGGTAAGTTACCCGTGACAGGTTCCAGTGGAAGCCTGGATCTGCACTGTACCACAGATTTCGCACCCTGAAACATATGGTTGAGTTGGATCCGACAATAACAATGCAACAAGCACGTTTGGATCTGATAATGTTCATGTCAAATGTGTAAGGATCTCAAACACTTGCCTAATCCATATCTGCATTCAGGAATTTTTTTAAAAACACACACACCCAAACGCGCCAAAGATCCCACGTTCCACTCGTCAGACTGCCACACGGTTTACGCTGAATTACGCATTAGCAGGCTTCAGCATCCACGAGATACAATAACAAGTTCAGATGATCCTCCATTTCTGGTACAAGACTACTAAAGGATCTGGAAGATTCCATCGACCAAACCTCAAAAGGTGCAAGAAGGAATGTCAACAAATCGTACGTTGGATCGTCGAGTGTGCGCTTTGCATATTGTATTTTTGGCAGTTCGCCAATA
>JAQTSH010000132.1 GCA_028711405.1 Methanoregula sp. | reverse complement strand
GTTGTCGACTGCCCGAAACTCATCGGGATGACACAGTACTCTTTCATGATCTTCTCAAGCGCCTGTTGGTGGGCAATGCCGTAATCAAGTACCTCGAATGTCTTGGTGGATGAATCAGAGACGACAGCGGCAATCTCCCGGAAGTGGATCGTGTATACTTTCTCGCCATCCAGCCCGATCTGCCCGAAGTCATGCTCTTTTCGTGTGGGGATGATCGCGTAGACGTACCGCCACCGCCGTTTCGACTGGGTTTCAGTACGCAACATCGATTTCATAGTACCCCTTCTTCGGAGGCGATCCTCTCTTTCTTGTGATCGTTGTCACTTCAGACGTATTTTTCGGGGTTTCGCCCCGGCGGACTGCCTGGACGATTGAGGTCGCTTCCTTGCGCTTCAGGATCTTGCGGCGTGCCTTGGTCAGCGCCTGGTTATAAATCCGGATCCGTTTCTCTTCTTTTTTTATGATCGCAGTCCGTTCGTCTTCGGTCAGGAGGGCCCCCTCGGTCTCCCGGATCCTCTTTTTTATCTCGTCCTCGATCTGGATCGTCCGGCAGGGGACTTTTTTCTCCCGTGACAGGTCAAGTCCGGATCTGACATCTCGTGCGGTTTTCATGCTGTTTCTCCATCGGTGATGTGTCTTTTTCTGACCAGCGTTCCCGGGGGTCTGTGCGCTAATGTGCGATCAGGTCCCGGATGATGCCGGCAGGATCGATCTCTCCCCGGTCGCCCTTTCCAACCTTGGGCGAGAGGATATCGATGCAGGTCTGCTCAAACCAGTCCGGGTCATCTTCATCGTAGACGCGGGCGATCGCGACCGATGCCCGGATCGTCGGGGTGAACTCGCAGACGTCTGCCGCCCGGAGTTTTCGTACGAGAGTGACGATCTTCTTTGCCACGTGGTGGGACACCCCCGCTTTCGCCTGCGTGATCGCGATCTCGGTCTCTTCGTCATAGTGGGTCATCGGCAGGGTGATCATCCGGTCCATTAAGGCGTCCTGGGAACGGAAGACCCCGGCATACTCCTCCGGGTTGCTCGTGAAGATTGCAGAGAAGTCCGGGTGGACCTTGATATAGTTGCCATCCTCTGACGCGCTCGGCAGTTCGAGCATCCGCTCTTCGAGTACCGAGAGGAAGATGTTGTTGGCTTCGGGACGTGAACGGGTGAACTCGTTGTAGATCAGGGTAAACCCGTGCTTACACGCGGTCGTGAGCCGGTCATCGAGCCAGGTCTTAGTCATCGATTCATCGGACTTGTAGACACGGGAGACGAACCGGTCGATCACCTTTCGTTTCCGGTACCCGGACTGGCTGCCGACAAGGGATGACGTGCTGAACTCCTCGTCGCCGTTGATTAAAACGACCGGTCTTCCCAGCATGTATGCCATGTGCAGGGCAAGAGTAGTCTTCCCGCACCCCGTGGGTCCCGATAGATGAACGGGGAATCCTTTTTTTATGTAACGCAGACCCCGCTCTGCGATGCTTGTGATATACGGTGTTTCCACAAATTCATTCTGGGGTTTTGGGTTGATGACTGTTACAAAATCCATGATATACGCTCCCTCCGGTGTGACCTGCCGGCTGAACCATCAGTCCGTCTAAAACCGGCTTCTGCCGTTTCTCTCTAAAATGCCCCCAAATGCCCCGACGTTTGTTGTATGCTTGTGCCCACGTCGGCAGCCTGGAGGTCTGCTTGAAAAACGACACGTCGGTTTTCGTTTAAGTGTCTGAACCAGCACGGTTCATCGGGTGTTGGTATTTTTTTGGCAAACCAAAAAAATAGGTCTCCCGGTAACGGTTCAGCACGGGAAGTACTGGGTCTCCTTCTTTGTGATCCTGCCATTTTCCATGAGTGCCTTTGCGGGTCTGATGAGTTTGCGCCATTCAACCCCGATCTTCTTGCCTGCTTTTGCAAGGGTGATCCCATTGGGGGAAGCTTTGATCACTTTGAGGATCTTCTGCTTGAGTGCCGCATCCTCTTTCTCGTCCGGGGTCGTGGTGACTTCGGGTGCCTTTGGCTCAGATTGTACCTGGGGTTTGGTGTATGCCGCACCGCCGGACATCCAGATCGCATGGGCTTCGGCAAGATCTGCCTGGCACGCGATGCGGTCTTTTTTAAAGATGCCCATCAGCTGTTCCACATCATCAACGATCCCTTCATTGTAAGACATGAGCATCCGCGAGAGTTCGATACTCCGGCTCACCCGTTCGTCCGCGAAACCGTGGATCAGGTGTACTGAGTCCAGCCGGATGTCATTGACATCCTTCTTCAACTGGTGCGTGAAGTCTGCGAGTTCTTCCTGGCATTGCCGTCCCATCGCCATACGGCTCGCGGAGAAACCACCGATCATGTTCATGGAGTCGCGGTTCAGGGTCTTCGCGAACGCGTGGAGTGCCTTGTGCTGTGCGACGGATTCCCGCATCCTGGCACGGTGGACCTGTTTTAAGTCCTTCTGTGCGCCGGCGCGGATCTCCCCGACGTCGTGTACCAATCCCTCAATCTCCGCTGCCCGCACCGTTCTTGCGCCGTTGATGTTGTCAACGATCTGGTGCATTCCATCTGCAATTGTCATTTTTCCCACCTCACATCTGTCTTTTGTTTTGACACTCTCCATTCGGGGGGGATTTCTTATATACGTGCCCGGAATTTCCTAATTATGTTTCAAAAATTGAAAATGCAGAATTGTCGCAAAAAACGCTCCAGATCGTGATCTGCGGTGCCCGGGGGGTGTCATGAGTATGCGCCCGCCGCCCTTGCAGGACACACCCAGGTTCATGCGGGGGCGATGCGTGCCGGTGCGCTTTTTGGTCACGAGGACGCGGAGGGTTCGCAGACGCCCGCAAAGAGGAATGGCGTACGGAGTGCATGAACGCGGCGGGGCATCCTGACAGGAAAATGAGGTTTCTTCTCCCATTACCGAGGGGGGATGATGGTTCCGCCGAGCCCGAATGGTGCCCGCAGCGGGTCGTTGACGGTTTTTCAGACATACCATGATTGAACGCAACGTCTGGAAAATCCCGGGAAGAATGAAAACTCCCATGCCAAAAGAACCTCCAGCCGCGAAAACGGAGGTTGACCTGGTTCACCGATGTGACGGCTCGGGTACCTGGATGATCCCCGCCCCCAAGCGTGATGATACACAGATCGCAAGCAGCCGTTAATGACTCCCACCACACCAGGCAGTGCAGATAGATTTTTATCCGTCAAAAAAGATATGGACACTATTGTCATACGATGCAGCATAAGGGACGTGCATTGTTATGACATGAGCGTACCGTGTTGTGCGTGAAAATTCTTCTTTCGTGGTTTGTCTGGTGCATTATCAGAAGATCGAATCGGAAAATAATGGATGGACTGCATCTCCATCCATTTGATTTTTTCCCCGAGAGAGATATATGGTGTTGGTGTTACGCCGCAATTTCCGCGTGCTCGGTAAGCCCAACCGCTTCCGCGTACTTCAGGAACGTCTCAACCGATGCGATCACGACACGGGCTTCGATAGAGAGAATCTCAATCCCGACAAGCGAGACGCGTGCCCATGCGTCAACAACAATGCCCTTGTCCAGAATTCGGTCAATAACCTCGACGAGGCTTGAAGATGAGTTCATTTTTTCTACCATGTTTTTCTCCTCCTTTGTGGTTCTGGGCATTTGTGCCCACAACCAACTCAATGGCGAAGAGTATATAGGTTGTTGAAATTTCCAAATCTTGTTTCAAATATTGGAAGTATGGGTGGCATTCTCTCGCACATCCTCGATCGCACGGGTGAAATGCGCTGCCTGGATCATAAATGCCCCCTGATCGGGTCCCGCCTTTCTAAACTCCCGTATGGCAAGAATCGCGGCGCGGTTGCAGGCTGCCTCGATCTCTGCGCCGGTAAACCCGTCGGTCTTCGACACGTAGTCGGTAAGTTTCACCCCTTTTGCAAGCGGGCGTTTCCGGGTGTGCACCCGGAAGATCTCAAGACGCCCCTCACCATCTGGTTTCGGTAGTTCGATCTGGAGATCCATGCGTCCCGCCCGGAGGAGCGCCGGATCGATGATATCGATACGGTTACTTGCCGCAAGAACGGTGACACCTTTCAACTCTTCGAGCCCGTCCATCTCGGTTAAGAGCTGGGCGATCACCCGTTCGGTGACACCGGTGTCATTCCTGCCGCCGCGTACCGGGGCGATTGCATCGATCTCGTCAAAGAAGATGATGCAGGGCACTGCCTGCCGGGCTTTCTTGAAGATCTCCCGGATGCCGCGCTCTGATTCGCCTACGAACCGCGAGAGCAGCGCCGGTCCCTTGATCGAGATGAAGTTGGACTGGGTCTCATGGGCAATCGCTTTCGCAATGAGCGTCTTTCCCGTGCCCGGCGGTCCGTAGAGGAGGATGCCTTTCGGGGGGTTGACAGCAGCCTGCGCATACAGGTCGGCGCACTTCAACGGAAGTTCAATCGCCTCCCGGATCTCGTCCTTGATCGCCGCAAGACCTCCCACATCGTCCCAGCTGACATCGGGGATCTCCACAAACACTTCCCGCAGGGCGGAAGGTTCGATCTCCCGGAACGCATTCATGAAGTCTTCTTTTTTAACGGTCAGATTGGCGATCACTTCATACGGGATCTCATGTTTCGTGAAATCGATATCCGGCAACACTTTCCGTAATGCGTGCATCGCGCTCTCGCGGGAGAGCGCTGCGAGATCCGCCCCGACATACCCGTGCGTGATGTTCGCCAGTTCATCGAGGTCGACATCAGCGGCAATGGGCATCCCCCGCGTGTGGATCTCGATGATCTCCCGCCGCCCGTCCCGGTCCGGGATTGGGATCATGATCTCCCGGTCGAACCGCCCGGGTCGCCTGAGAGCAGGATCAAGCGAGTTCGGGATGTTCGTCGTTGCGATCACGGTCACCTGCCCCCGGTCTTTCAACCCGTCCATGATCGAGAGGAGCTGGGCGACGATCCGCCGTTCGACCTGCTTGTCGCCGCCGACATCCTCGCGCTTCGGGGCAATCGCATCGATCTCATCAATAAAGACGATCGCCGGCGCATTCTTCTGGGCTTCTGCAAAGACTTCCCGCAACCGGGCTTCCGACTCGCCATAATATTTCCCGACGATCTCGGGACCGGAGATGAAGATCAGGTACGCATCGGTCTCCTGCGCAGCCGCTTTTGCGATGAGGGTCTTACCGGTGCCCGGCGGTCCGTAGAGGAGGACGCCACGAGGGGGATCGATGCCAATCCGCTCGAAGATCTCCGGGTATTTCAGGGGCAGTTCGATCATCTCCCGGATCTTGTCCACCTGCCCTTTCAAACCGC
>JAQTSH010000131.1:3240-5309 GCA_028711405.1 Methanoregula sp. | reverse complement strand
CGACCCCGCCGTATGCCGGGATAGTGATATATCCTTCCCGTTTGAGGAGCGCGACCAGTCCGTCAACAGTGAACGTGCTGTCATCCACAATCATGATCGTATCATTCATAATGACCAGCGCACCAGGTAACAAGAAAGTCGGGAAGATAATCCATCACGATGTATTGCACATACGGAATCTCTCAATATAAGCGTTTTATTTGTTCACATCCTATTCAATCCTTCCGGAGAGCCGGTTCACGACGAAACAAGGTGCAGGATTGCAGGTTTACCGCACCCTGCCGGACGGTGCTTTTTTTACGGGGCAGCAGTGCACAGGGCAATCCCCCCGGTTCCGTGCGGGGATTGGCGATCCACGGTTCGGCAGCGGAGATTACATATGACAATGAATCGAGAATGAGAGGTGCTCATGTAAAATTTAAAAAAAGTCTCAAACGTTCTTCCCAATGGCATTAATGTGCCGGGAAGAAACGATCCGCATAGGGTGCAGCGATGATGAGGAGCGCCCCGATGAAGAGGACAATCCAGGCATACCCGAAACTGAAGAAACCTGCGGCGAACGACGCGATTGCCCCCATGTCCCGGATCCCGTTATACCCGGCGATCGCATCGAAAAAAAAGACGAGAATCATGACGAAAACCGCTATCCCGGCGCCCTGGGCTTCCGCAATCTTCTTTGCGACCAGAAGCCCGATGATGACGATCGCCGTGAGCACCAGCGCTCCGCCGTAAATATCAAATCCCGGCGTAAAGAAGGTGACCGAGAGGGTTTTCCCCAGGGCTGAAACAGAGAATAATGGCGCAAAACAACCAAGAATGAGAAGGATTGCCCCGATAATTCCTATCATCTGAGATTTTGACGTGCCACATGCACAACAGGTTTCCATGCGGTGTTTTTTAAATCTTTAATTATTAAATGGTATGTTTTTTAGCCGTGGGTTACCGGGACGGCATGGAGGGGAGGATCCGGGGGCTATTTGTGTTCTCTGTCGACCACATACCCCCGGATCGCCGTCAGGGTCGGGTTATCCAGCATCACCGAGAAGTCTAGATCCACGACAAAGACCGGAAACGTCCCTCCAAGCGTATTCCGCCGTACCCTGTAGATCTTGGATTCCAGGAGCAGGGTAGTCGTTTCGAGAGGATTTTTATCCGGGTTCGGTATACCGGATGCACCAGGATCATGCTTGGTGAGGAGATCGGTCAGGGAATTCTCCTTGAAGTCAAAGAGACGGTCCGCCATTACCCGGCTGGTGAACCCGTGAATATACCGGACGATGAAATACTGGCTGATCGCAAGGATGGCAAGAAGGCTGAACAGGTACCCGAGTTCATCCAATTCCGACTGGTCGATAAATGCACCCAGGGTCACACCCGGCAGGTAGATCATGGTCGTGATGAACAGGAATATGGCGAGCAAAAAACCTAAGAGGAAGATGCCGGCGATCACCCGGTCCGGGAGATTCTGCCGCACAAGGCTGCTTTTCACCTGCTCGACTTTCTTTACATAGGTCATGGAGAACGGTTCCATCTTCCAGACCAGCAGATAGAACGTGACGATGATGGCACACTGGGCGATAACAATGAGCGTGGTAAAGAGCGGAAGCCCACGGGAGTAGTGGATCAGGGCAAACACAATGTCGATGGAGAAGATCAGCCCAAGCCCCAGTGTCAGCGTCCGGCTGTTGATGAAGAGCGCGTTCGCAAACAACCGGGTGATCTGGGAGGTACCGGATGTGATCCCGATTTCATGGAGCCAACCACGGAACCGGGAGATCTCTGCTGCGGGGGAGTTTTTGCCCTTGAAGTTTGTCGGGATTAAAAGGGAGATAAAATAGAACATGTTGAGGTAGAAACTGGCAGCGATGAAGAGTGCGATATAGTCAGACCTGACAAGAAAGAAGATCACGTTCGTGAGGAGACATGCGAACAGGATGATGCAATGGACGCCCAAGGGATCTTTTGGGGTCATCTGGCAATGCCGGTTATTCCGGACGGATTCGAGTTCATCCCTGATAACCTCGGTTAAGGGTGGGGAGATCTCGGATGTTGGGGGGAGTATATCAGCA
>JAQTSH010000131.1:0-3140 GCA_028711405.1 Methanoregula sp. | reverse complement strand
GGGGGATCAGGTTCCCGGTCGCAAACCGGTGAGACGGTTGATCGAACATTCCGAAAAAAGAGAGTTATGGGGTTACTGCGATGATCGCTTCATCCTTCTTCATGATCAATCCGGCGATGATACTGATGATACCATAGATCACGCCAAAGATCCCGATGATGAGAACGACCACAAGCGTCCCCTGCGTCGGGAACGGCACGACCGCGATCAGTAACCCGAAGATGATGGCGATGACCCCGGCGATCCAGAGAAGGAAGCGGTGCGGTGCGCCTTTCATGGCGGCAGCGAAGATCACATCACCAATGCCGGTGAGGATCAGCCATATCGCGACAAGGAAGGTCAGAAGAACGATGAACCAGATTGGGGAGACAAAGATCAAAATGGCAATGATCACCCCAATGAGCGACAGGATGAACGTCGCCCACCGGTGGAAAGGCGGATGTTCAGAAGAGAGACTGATGCCACCCATGACGATACTGATGACTAAAAGGAAGATCCCAACGAGGTATGCGACAACCCATTCCATACTGACCGGTACGACAAAACAGAGGATGCCGATGATCAGTGCAAAGACTCCCCTCACAAGGAGTCCCCCTTTCGTTACAATTTCCATATCCATGTTTTCACCTGATGGGAATGCAGGGTACCCCACGTGCAGGCGACTATCGTCCGACAATTATTCCGGCACCCGTAAGAGCCTCAAACGGTTTATCCGTTACTCACATGATATTCCCTGAATTAGTGCTTGCCGTTATCAGTATTTAAAGAGTGCAGGACGTTTCCATCCGGTGAATCATATTCAGGAAATATTCGAAAGATTTATCCCTTATATATTCCTTTGTTCAGATACCGACCGGTGATCAGCACCCGGTCTGAATGGTGATAATGTGGCGTTCTTACCAAACTTACGGTATATGATGGGCATCTACCGTGGACACTGGAGACCGATTGCCATCTCCCAGATCTTTGCACTGCTCTATGTCACGTTTATGATCTTTATCCCGATGCAGGTGATGATCATCATCAACGATGCCCAGAATATCCACGCGGCAATCCAGAACGCGGTGCTCATTGCCCTCTTTGCAGTCATCACCGGTATTTTTTGTATGGCGAACACGGTCTACGCGGTCCGGATCGCGGAAGCGACCGGGAATTTTGTCAGAAACGGTATCTTTGCCCGCATCCAGAGTTTCTCGTTCGGGAACCTGGACCGGTCTGCCACGGGAGAGTTATTGACCCGGCTGACCAGCGATGTCTACCAGATCAATATCGGGGTTCAGCTCGCACTCCGGTGCCTGCTCATGGCACCCTTTGCGATCCTTGTCTCACTCGTGCTTGTCGGGATTACGAGTCCTGAGCTGCTCTGGATCCTGATCGTTGTCATCATCCTCTCGATCGCGACATTCGGGTACGCGATGAACGTGATGCAGAAACAGTTCCGGACCCGGCAGGAGAAGTATGACCTGGTCAACAACGATCTCCAGGAGAACATGGCAGGCATCCGGGTGGTAAAAGCGTTTGTCCGGCAGGACTACGAGAACAAAAAATACCTCGCGATCAATGACGGGTTCCGTAAAGCAAATGTGAACCCGCTCCACACGAACGCCATCACCCTCCCGTCCGCCCTCTTCATCATGGGTCTTGCGACCACCCTGCTCGTCATCTTCGGCGCTCCGCTTGTCTCTGCGGGCACGGTGAAGATCGGGGCAATGCTCGCATTCTTCCAGTACACGTTCATCATCGTCGCCCAGATGTGGCAGCTCTCTATGCTCATGCCCCAGATCGTCTCGGCTGAAGCATCAGCGGGACGTTTGAAGGAGATCTGGGACACCGTCCCCGACATCCAGGATGCAAAAACCGCACGTCATTATCCCCCGGAAAAGGTGGAAGGCAGGATCGTGTTCGAGAACGTCAATTTCCGGTATGATCCCAAAGGAGACGCCGAGACCTTAAAGAACATCAACCTCACCATCGAACCCGGGCAGACCGTCGCATTCTTAGGCGCTAACGGGTCCGGGAAATCGACGCTCGTCTCGATGATCCCCCGGTTCTACGACGCCTCGAGCGGCAGGGTCATGATCGACGGAGTCGATGTGAAGGAGATCCCGCAGGAGACCTTACGAAACATCGTCTCGGTCGCGCTCCAGAAAGCCTTCCTCTTCTCGGGAACGATCGTAGAAAACATCCGGTTCGGACGACCTGACAGCAGTTATGACGAGGCAAAAGCCGCCGCTCAGGTCGCCGATGCGGACGGGTTTGTCTCTGCCCAGCCGGACCGGTATGATGCCCGCGTTGCCCGCAAAGGACAGAACTTCTCCGGGGGTCAGCAACAACGCCTCTCGATGGCACGGGCGTTCACGGTCAAACCGAAGATCCTGATCCTCGATGATTCCACCTCGGCAGTGGACGTGGAAACCGAAGGTCGGATCCTTGATGCGCTGCCGAAATTCCTCTCCGGGGTCACCCGGCTCATCGTCGCGTCACGGGTCTCGACTGCACTTGCAGCGGACAAGATTGTCGTTCTGGACCGGGGCGAGATTGTTGCCGTGGGAACCCACAAAGAGCTGATCAGATCCAGCCCGCTGTACCAGGACATCTTCGATTCCCAGTTGGGCGGGCTCAAGAAGGAGGATGTATCATGACGGATGCCGCACAGGTACCTGTACAGGTGAAAAAACCAAATAAAGGAGCCCTCGGGCGGCTCTTGAAGTATGTCTTTCTCCAGAAAGGCAGGTTCTGCGCCTCGCTCTTTTTAATGTTTGTCGGGACCCTGGCATTTTTGCTGGTTGCAGATCTGCTGGGCGTCGTGATCAACAAACTTGCCACCCACGGGACGGGTTCGGTCATGGACATCGCGTACCAGATGTTCGGGATGAGTCTCGTGACGCTCTTCTGCCTGTATGTGGCGTTCCGCTGGATGACCGATGTCACCCAGAACGCCCTCTTCCAGCTCCGGCAGGAATTGTTTGAACACATGCAGACCCTCTCGCTCCGTTTCTTTGACAAGCAGCCCATCGGCGAACTGATGAGCCGGCTGACGAACGACATGGACACGATCAACAACCTCTTCCAGGCACCGTTCAGCCTCACGCTTCAGTCCTCGTTCATGCTCATTCTCACGATCATCGCGCTCTTCCTGA
>JAQTSH010000130.1 GCA_028711405.1 Methanoregula sp. | reverse complement strand
GAGTACTAGGATACAGGGAGTGAGCCGGGTGCAGGATGTTTCTGGGATTATGGAGGAGATCCTCTGGTTAAAGAGGGAACATAACGCGATCATCCTCGCGCACAACTACCAGAAGGGTACGGTGCAGGACTGCGCGGATGTGATCGGGGATTCCCTCGAACTTGCCCGTGCAGCGGCAACGATGGACAGGGATGTGATCGTCTTCTGCGGTGTGGATTTCATGGCGGAGACCGCAGCGGTTCTCTCCCCGGATAAGACCGTCCTTCTCCCGGCACCCGATGCCTGCTGCCCGATGGCGGAGATGATTACTGCCGACCAGTTGAGACTCGCGAGATCCCGCCACACGGATGCGGCGGTGGTCTGTTACGTGAACACGACCGCTGACGTGAAAGCGGAGAGTGATATCTGCTGCACGTCAGCAAATGCCGTGGCAGTGGTCAACTCCTGTAAGGAGGATACCGTGATCTTTGTTCCGGACCGGAACCTCGGCAGGTACGCCGCCCGGTTCACGAAAAAGACCATTCTCCCCTGGGAGGGTTTCTGCCTTGTCCATGATCGATATACCCCGGCACAGGTGGCGGAAGCACGACAGTTGCATCCGGAAGCGGTGGTGCTCGTGCATCCCGAGTGCCGCCCCGACGTAATCGATGCCGCGGACCAGGTGGCAAGTACATCCGGGATCCTCAAACTTGTCCACACCTTGCCACAGAAGGAATTCATCATCGGGACAGAGATCGGGATCCTGCACCGGCTCGAAAAAGAGTCACCAACAAAGACCTGTTATCCTCTTGCGAAAAACGCGGTCTGCGTGAATATGAAGAAGACCGACCTTGTGAAGGTGCGGGATGCACTCGTATCCATGCAACCCCGGATCACGGTGCCCGGAGTGGTGGCAGACCGGGCACGCAGGGCAATCGAACGCATGCTCGCGTTGTAACAATACAACGGTTCCCCCGGCATCTCCGCATTGGGTACCGTCAAGGGGGAACCGGTCACTCTTTATTAAGTGCGGTGAGTTTCCGGTACATCTCCTCTCCGACGCACTCCTTTGCGTACCTGCACCACTGGACGCAGGTGGCGATATCGTTGTAGACAAGAAATCCGCACCGGCTGCACTTCACCGAGATATCGTTGGAGAACAGTTCCACATCTTCCCCGCACTCGGGACACTTTTTAATGGCAAGCGTTGGGGTACGGATATTCGCGGCACCGGGACAATGATCGAGCATCTTCTCACTACCACAATTCAGTTTGCGTACCACAAGAATCCACCGGTGCGATCACCCGTTCGTCATCGATCGCGGGATTGTTCACGAGCGGAGAGACCGGAACGGCTGACATCCCCTGATCAGGATACGGGGCAAGGATCTGTTTGAGTAAACCGGCATCAGGCGCTTCACGGGAGAGCCAACGTTCCTCGTGTTCCCGTGCGAGGATGACAGGCATCCGGTTATGGATTGGGGCTGACAGGGCATTAGGTTCGGTCGTGATGATCGTGTACGAGGCAACCGTCCTGCCGTTGGTATCGTGCCACACGTCAAATAAGCCCGCAAAGGCAAAACACGGGTTTTCGGGTATTGAAAAATAATACGGCGTCTTATGCCGTCCTTCGGTCTTCCACTCAAAATACCCGCTTGCCGGAACAAGACACCGGTTCTTCGCGACCAGGTACCGGAACGACGCTTTCTCCGCGAGGGTTTCTGCCCGTGCATTGATGAGGGGGCGGGCGGTACCGGTTGCCGGGGTCCAGTGTGGGATTAAACCCCACTGCATCATGACAAGGGAGGATGTGTCTCCGCCTACAACGACAGGCATTGTCGCACCTGGGGCGATATTGAACCGGGAACGGGCGCCAATCATCGGGTTGAATACCCGGAACCGATTCCCAAGGTCATCGATACAGACAAGCGAATACCTGCCGCACATGGTCACTCCCTGTTGAGCTCTTCGTACCACAATCTCCGTGGTACTGCTATATGAGACTGACGCTGGCACATGCAACCCATCCCTGCTGCGGGAGCCATACTGTCCACTTGGGTGTATCCATGCAGGGCATTGCACGGTTCCACCCGGCACCGGGTGCCCGACCATCCAAAGATGTATGAACGGCTATCACCCATGTACCGGCAGGGAATGACCGATACACCACTCATCTCCACCATCCGGTATGTCGCCTCCATGAGACCTGCGTTCCTACTCTCCGAGATTGCAAACTATCTCGATGAGCCCCTGCCGGTGAGCCGGATGTATGCAGCACTCCAGCCGCATCTCATACACCTGTCCCTTTCCGCAACGAAGGTGGGGGAGGATTACGAGATCTCACGAGTAATACCCGCAAAACCACTCACCCTGAACACCAGTGAAGAGAGCCGGATCGCCGCCTTTTTTGACGAAAGCACGCTTCCGCCCGCACTCGAATCCGCAATTGAACAGTATATCACAAAGAAAGTCGGGAAGACCTGGGACGATCCGGTCATCCTCGCCCGGTTACGGCGGGCGATTGTTGCCCAGAAGGACGATTACTGGCGTCCGACCCACAAACGGGCATTGCAGTACTCGAAAGGCTACCACATACTCGGGTATCTCGCGTATCATTTTCCGGTCTATTGTATACAGACAGAGCACCTGCTCGCCCAACTTGCCCGCGACGGGCTCTTCCGCGAGAAGATGACGGTACTGGATATCGGCACCGGTCCCGGGGTCGTGCCGCTCGCCATCGCGGATTTCTATTCCCGGCTTGATACCGCCACTGTAACGGTTCATAGCATCGAACGCTCGGAGGAACACTGTGAGGCATTTACCTTTCTTGCCGGACATGTTCCCCCGGTACGTTCACGCGTTACGATACTGCCTCCCATAAAAGCTGATATAACCGCCCTCGCACCGGACCAGCTCCCGGAACGCATCGATCTCGCGGTCTTCTCGAACGTAACAAATGAGCTGATGGGCTTACCGGTCGCTGCCCGTGCGGAGATCGTGATGAAGATTGCAGAGCGCCTTGCACCCGATGGCACGATCCTGATCGTTGAACCGGCTGAAGAGGTCACGTCCACGGGACTGCGCGTCCTCTCCCTTGCCTTAAAGAAGCGGGGTTTGTCCATCTATGCTCCCTGCACGTTCATCCATACGACAAACTGTACCCCGGACCGGTGCTGGAGTTTTGTCACCGCCAAACCGATCAGACCGACACCGATCATGAACGCGCTTGCTGCATGTGATGAACCCTTCCGGTATGTGAACACCGATATCAAGTACAGTTATGCAATCTTTCGCAAGGATGGTAAAACCCGCGAGACCTATCGGGTTCCTTCCGGCACCCGGGGTTTCCGGTTGTCGGGGATTCACCTGCACATCGGACGACGGGTAACACTGACCGCATCAAAGATGTCCGAGGAACTTGGCGATGCACAGACACACCTGTTCAGGCTGTGTGATGGCTCTGCGGAGAAACCGGTGTATGCGGTGCTGCCGGCGTTTCATATCACGACAGAAAATCAGCTGATCCTGTCAGCCCCGTACGGGACGGTGCTGAGACTGGAGCATGCACTGGTGCGGTACAACAAGGCGCATGACGCCTATAACGTGCTCGTGAACCGGGAGACCCGGGTCATTGGCATCAAGTAAGGGGTTCATGGCTAGTTTGCCACAGGAACCCATGGATAGTAGATATCCATAGCAGTGTTCATGGCGGTTTGCCACAGGGGCCATGGATAAAAGATATCCATAGCAGATGACCCCTCCCTCTCCAACCCTACCTGAAGGTGGATACCTATGTGCCTACCCGGCTACCGGGCAACCAGTATCGAACCTCCCGCCGTGCCAGATGACACTCACCGGGATCATTTATGTCACTTCAAATCCGGATGGTTGTATAGCGGACGACCCATCCGGGTTTGTCACCCTGACATCATAATACCGGTGCGACTGCCTGACAGGCAGGGCGAAGTTCCCGGTAATCCGTGTCGGAGAAGCGACGCGAATCGAATCACCGTCTACAAACACAGTGGATGTCCCGGGGTAGTACAGTCCCACGCGGGATACCCCGGAAGTGACAAAGCCTGTTCCGGTGATTGTGAACTGCCCGGTCTGCCCATTCTTCCCGCCAGGGGGATCGATTCTTGCAATCACCGGGTTGGGTGCGAATGTCGCGGAGAGCGTATGGGGGGCGAGTATGTCAACAAACGTGTAGCGGGAAGGTGAACCAGCGGGACTCCCATCCACGGATACTGTTGCGATATGATACCCGTCATCCGGGAGGATCGAGAACGTGCGATTGCTGCCATAACTTGCCTGCACCGGACCGGATGGTTCAATGGTCCCGCCACTGCCTGCCAGAGTAGTGATGGCAAACCTGTTTATCGCGAATGATGCCGAGAGGGTGTGGTTCTTTTCGATATTCATAAAGGTGTATTCGTTGCGTGATCCTATCGAAACACCGTCCACGAACACATCCGCTATATGATACCCGGTCTCCGGGGTGATCAGAAGATCAACGATGCCCCCATAGTCTACGATGACCGGATCACGCGGGAGGATCGAACCCCCATGCCCGGCAGAGGGAGTGATGGTATAGGAATTGATCCCAAACCGTGCCTGTATCGTGTGGTTGGCGTGAACATTCGTAAACAGAAATGCAGGTACTGCTCCCACAGATTCGCCATTGACAAAGACGTTTTCGATGTGATAGCCGGGGTCCGGGGTGATTGTGTACTGCTGGCTGCCCTGGTAGGTCACCGTAGTCACACCACTCGGGGAGATGGTTCCATGAACCTCAGGGAGACGCGGGGGTTCCGCCGGAACCGATGGGGTGATACCATCCGGCTCCGGTCGGGTGCCCATGAGGTTTGTGAGACTAATGGGCAAACCCCGGTTTCCTGCCGGGAGCTTGAGACCGGGAATAGGGTTTATGGAATGTATGACAGAAACAGCACCCGGTGGATACCCATTCCTGACCGCACCATCGGCAATGCCTGACCAAGATCGATTGTTCCTGGGGAGATCTGGTATTTTTTCAGCCGGTATCTCATCCCTGCCAGTCTGACCGGGAGGTATCAATGAGGAGTCGTGCGAGACCTGCGCCCCCAGTGCCGGACATGGGTGCTGAACCTGCACGAAGAGAACCGGTGCTGCTGCGATCGTGACTACTATCGCGATGAACACCGCGAGTATGAGCACGCCCGTAATCCCGACACCTGCTCTTTTCACATATCACACCGGTCTCATGCAGCATAACCAGGCAGTACCCGTTGAATGAAGGCGATCCCCGGCTCCTCCGTACATAATGGAGAACGGGAAGGACCCGGGCGTTTATTAA
>JAQTSH010000129.1 GCA_028711405.1 Methanoregula sp. | reverse complement strand
ATTTGATCGTGGTTTACGGTTTTGCTGGGGTTAACCTACGCGGAGAGGAGCGGAGCCCCGATGAGCATCAGACCCCCAAGGTCTTGAACGTGGGTAGATCGAAAAACAAGAATTTTCCGCTGTGGCGCGAACATCAGGTCATCCCTTCGCGTAACCTCCTTCAAATTTGAGATCGGCAGGTCCTGCTCGGGATATACATGGGTGACAACCGCACCTGAACCGGTTCCAGTGCGGGAAATTATCGGACATACCAGTCAATCGCGAATTCAGTACGAGAGAACTATAGTGAGATACACCGTTACCGTATCAGAACCATCTGTTTGAGTGTTATCACATTTTTTAGATTTTGCAATAATTACAGTATTTATAAAAATCTTCATCCCCCAAACCAGACACGTTGCACTTTCGTATGTCCAAGGAAAAGCACGCCATATATATCACATTTCTGCAATCCGGAACCAAGGGTTTTAAGTGCGAGAGCCAGGTTCTTTGCATCAACAACTGGATGGTTGTATTCGTTTTTCTGCTCTCACACAATTCCCATTTCCGGCACGGATGCCAATGTATCGATGGATTCAGAGATCGCTGCGGGAATAGTATCATTGACGCAACCAGCCGGAGCATGCAGGAATGATTCAGGGATTGGTCTCGCCGTATGTCCCGGTGTATGAAGGTTTCAGGAGAATCCGCACACCCTCGATCCAGAGATTCCGGATCTCGTTCTGGTTCATCCAGACCATCTCATAATTCTGAAGCCCGTTGAATATGGCTACAATCAGGAGAGCCAACCGGTGAGCGTCGGCATGCGTCTGAAGGAACTTTTTCTTCTTCTCATTTTTGATTGCATCCTCAATGGCTGCAACAAATTCGTTATAATATACCCATGTTGCATGCCGGATATCGGAGTTCCGGGTTGCAAGAGCTAACATCTCAAAGAAGATCTTCCGCTGGCGATCATCTGTCAAGGAAAAGCGGTCAAAAATCCGTACAAGCGTCTCTTCCAGCGGGCGGTTGTAGTATGATTCAAATGCCACTTGTTGTATATTGCCGCAGATTGTTGCGAGGACAGCGTCCATGAGCGACCCCTTACTGGAGAAATACCAGTATATCGCACCCTTGGTGACGCCCAGTTTTTTTGCCACGTCATCGATAGCCATCTGCTCGCAGCCGCGCTCGGACATGACATCCATCGCCGCGTCGATAATCCGGCGTTTGGCATCCTCCTTATATTCCGGGACGACCTTTGGCATTATTCCTCATATTCAGTTCACCCGTGACAGGTAAAAACATTGCTTGTGGATGAAATACAAACCGTTTGGTATTTATACATTCTATTACGAATGTTATTTGATAGTTAAGAATGTGACAAACGGGAGATGTCATAATGACCGATATCAAAAAACCCCAAACCGCCCGGCAGGATCCCAGTAAAATGGCTGAAGGTATTGCATTGCACCGGTTCAGTGAATCGAGACTGCCGGAAGATGAGCGTATCCTCTATGATCCCTATGCGATCCATTTCATCGATCCAAATATACTTGGATGGGCTGCGTCTCATACGGCTGAGGCAAAAGCATTGGCAGATGAATGGGAACAGAAAATGCCGGGCTGGAGCAATACCATCCGGGCACGGGTCCGGTATTTTGATGATTTCATAAAAGATGATGCCGGTCACGGTCTGGAACAGCTGGTCATTCCCGGGGCGGGATACGATACCCGGGCATGCCGGCTTCCGGAACTTAAAACCGTGAAAATCTTTGAATTGGATCGCCCGGAAACGCAAACAGTAAAAACCGGAATAATCAAAAAAATTTTCGGATCCCTGCCGGGCAATGTTGAATATATCCCGGCAGATCTGGAAACGGAAAGTCTTGAGCAGTGCCTGATTAGTGCCGGGTATTCCCGGGCAAAGAAGACCCTGTATGTACTGGAAGGGTTCGTTATGTATATGCCCAGGGAGACCGTCGGGGAGTTGCTCTCGTTTATCCGGGAGAAATCCGGATCTGGTAGTTCGGTGATCTTTGATTATATCCCGGCATGTATGGCAGAAGGGACATGCAACCGGGAAGATGCAAAGAACATCAGGGATTTCACAATCGCAGTTGGTGAGCCGCTCCGTTCCGGGTTCAGGGAAGGGGAAGCCATCCCGTTCCTTGAAGGGCTTGGTTTTACCGGAGTGCACGTGGTAACCGGTGAAGATTTCCGGCGATTGTATTTCCAGGGGAAAAATGAGGGGCGACCGGTGTCGGACCTGATGTCGGTTATGTCTGCGGAGGTATAAGATGGCGGAAGGAGAAACCGTCGGACAAAAAAGCCGGATCAAAGGTATGGTCAGCAGCTTTATTTTCACGGCGGTTATGGGCATACTTCTGTTTGTCCCCGCCGGTACCCTGGACTGGCCCATGGCATGGATCCTGCTCGGGCTCTTTATTGTTAACTTTAACATTAACAATCTCGTGATCAAGCCGGGATTAATTGAGGAGCGTTACCAGAGACATAAAGATTCCAAAAAATGGGATCGTTATCTTGTAACGGTCATTATCCTGACCGGATTCTTCAGTATGATCGTTGCCGGACTGGATTACCGGTTTGGCTGGACGAACCCGTTCCCGATCTCAGTTCTGGTCATAGCTCTTGGTATGGTGATTCTCTCGTATGTACTCACCATCTGGGCAATGATCTCTAATCCATTCTTCTCGGCAACAATCCGGATTCAGAACGACCGTGGGCATTCTGTTGTAACCCATGGACCATACCGTTATGTCCGTCACCCGGGGTATGTTGGGATGATACTGAATGTCATTTTTACACCCCTGGTGCTTGGATCCACCTGGGCTCTCGTCCCGGCAGTAATCGCAATCGGGTTGCACGTTGTCCGGACCTATCTTGAAGACAAAACATTGCAGGCAGAGCTTGCAGGGTACCGGGACTATACCGGGCGCGTTCGTTACCGGCTGGTTCCCGGAGTCTGGTGATACCATCGAGAAAACCATGAAAAATCCAGAACACTCAAGGAAGAAATATGCCTGGGTACAATGGTTGAAGGACACATGTACCTGATACAGAACTGATTCAGGAAACAGGGATCCTTCAATCGTAACGTACGATTGACAGCCTGGTAAAAGGTATTCGGATAATTCCCCGGTTTATCCCGCTTGCGAAGTATCGAAAAGAAATGGTTCCCAAGACCTTCCCCCGCATCCAAACTAATAAATACGATTAAACCAACAGTCAATTATTAATCATTGGTCAAATATTGACCAAAGGTCAATTACGGTGTACCATGACAGTTGCAGAAAGAAAACAACGGGAGAAAGAACAGCGTCGTGTTGAAATTATCAATGCAGCTGAAAAGTTATTTTTTTCCAGGGGATACGATAGCGTCTCTGTCGAGGATATCGCGAAAGAGGCAGATCTCAGTAAAGGCACGCTCTTTGTATATTTTATAAATAAGGAAGATCTTTTTTTTGCGGTCGTTTTGCGCGGGACGGAAATCCTGAGTTCAATGTTTGAAGAGAGCATAAACGAACGCGGGCGCGGCAATAAAATAAACCGTGGACCGAGCAGGGCATATTTTGAGTTTGTCAAAAAGTATCCTGACTACCACAGGATTATCAGCTATTATCAGTCGGGGAGGTTCGATCCGGAAAAGATCGCACAAAACGAAACTGCAAGAAAGATCGCCGATCTGCGAAAAGAAATTTTTCTGATGCTCGAAGATGCAGTGAAAAACGATATCGGGTGCGGGACATTCCGCACTGGTGTAAAACCGGTGGAAATTGTTGTTCTTTTAACTGTCATTGCCGAGGGCATCGCGGCGATGCGTCCCGATTTGCAGGAAGCCCTGAAGATCCGGGGGGTTACTCCAGACCAGTTTCTGTCAGATGTCATAGATCTTGAACACTTTATGTTGATGAACAATGGACAGCAGGAAGAAAATGCAAAAGGGCTGTAAATTGCCCTTGATGGAGGAATACCATGGAGAGAATGCCGATTATTGCAAAAAAACCGCACGATGCAGAGGTTCAGACTAAAGGACAGAGCAGGCTTGCCGAAGAGATGGCACTCCACCGTGTTGTCGAATCGTTCCGGCAGGATGGCGAACGGATCTGTTATGATCCCTATGCTGTCCATTTTCTTGGCCCGGATCTTCGGAAGTACCTGGATTATTGTACTCAAAATCCAGAAGAGGCACAAAAAAGGACCGACCAGATGAACCGGCTTTTTCCGGGGGTCCAGAATTCAATTATTACCCGGGTCAGGTATTTTGACGACATAGTGAAAAAAGCCGTTGATAGTGGATGTGAGCAACTTGTAATCCTTGGGGCAGGATACGACACGAGAGCGTACCGGATTGCCGGGATAAAAGAAAAGGTGCGGGTATTCGAGGTAGATCACCCGGATACCCAAAGCAGGAAAATTACCAGGATCACTGAAATTTTCGGCACTTTGCCGGACCATGTTGTGTATGTCCCTATTGATTTCGAAAAACAAAATCTCGCGCAGCAATTAAAAACATCAGGATATTCCCCATCGAAAAAAACACTGTTCGTTATGGAAGGGCTCGTCTGTTATATCGATGAAAACGCCGTGAAGGCGACACTCTCTTTTATTGTGAATAATTCCGGGACTGGGAGTGTAGTCCTCTTCGATTATTTCCCAGAATCTGTTGTTAACGGGACCTGCATTCAGGAAGTCGGGAAGAATATGCGAACCCGTGCGATAGAGTACGGGGAACCGTTCCGGTTCGGTATCCGGGAAGGGACGGTGACTGCATTTCTGGAAGACAAGGGCTTTTATCATATTCATTCTGTCAATTGTGCAGATGTAAAAAACACATATTTCCACGGGAAAAACGCGGACCGACAGATCTGCGATCTCTTTGCGTTCGTCTCTGCGGAGGTAAAACCATGACTATCAAAGTAGATCCCACGCAAATCGATCACGGGATCTCCCACACGAAGATCCTGGCTGTCGGGCTGGCATGCACGCTCCTTTTCCTGTACTGCACGTACCTCAACACGTTTACCGGAACCGACCTGTTCTCTGTATTCGGGGGGTTCGCCGCAATCTCCGCACTCATCTGGGGGTCGGATACCATCAAGATGCTGAACAGTTACGGTCTTGCAACGGGCGTCCCCTCTGCGGGGATGATTGGGTTCGGATCGGGCATCGGTGCAATGTTGATTTCGACCCGGTTTTTCGGTGCTGCCCCGATTGTCGCAGTTCTTGTGGCAGCAGCAACCGGCTTCGTGCTCGGGTACCTTGCGAACCACGTCCTCAACATGAAAATCCCCGTCATGATCCAGTCGCTTACCGAACTCTCGGTTGCCGGAGCGCT
>JAQTSH010000128.1 GCA_028711405.1 Methanoregula sp. | reverse complement strand
GCCCTGGGTCTGACGGCAAAAGGACCGTTTGAACAGATCGATGCGGTAAACCGGCTGATGGACACGGTTGTGCTCTTCCTGTCGCTTTTTGCTGCTATCTCTCTTGTGATCGGTGCCCTGATGATCATCAACACAATGATCATCTCGGTCATGGAGCGGACACGGGAGATTGGGATCAGCATGGCAATCGGCGCGAACCGGATAAATATTATTACCTTAATCATGCTGGAATGTCTCTATATCGGCATAGCCGGCGGCATCCTCGGCATTGTTCTTGGCATTGTGTTCTCAACCTGTATCAACACGATAGGCAAGGCATACCTGGTCAGTGCCATGGGTGACGTGTTTGCCGGTTTTTCCCGGATGGATCTCACGCTCATAACTCCGGGGATCCTTCTTTTGGGTTTTGGCATCGCAGTCGCATTGTCGCTCCTTGCCGGGATCTATCCGGCATTAAAAGCTGCACACATGAATCCCGTTGATGCCATAAGGAACGGGTGAATGAGGAAGTCAATCATGAAGACTGATACGTGCTGGTCGGGAAATAAAACGTATACACATTCTGCCGGTCATGATCATGTATCAATAAACATACACGATTCCCACCGTGATCCAGTCTTGCAAAAGCAAAAAAGCGGGGCACGTCATTTTCATAACTGCCAATGTACCGATGATGTTATAAGCATACGTATTGAAAAGGTTGCGAGGCATTTTCAGAGGAAAAGAGACCGTCTCCGGTCTTTCCCGGGTATTACGTTACTTGTTTTTATGCTCCTGGCAGCATTTCTTGTCAGCCCGGTTCTGGCGAATCCATCCCTGGGGACAATTCCCCTTAACACGATCCAGAAAGGAAATGTTTCCGGGGGAATCTGGTTTGGTGCATACCCCGGCTTTAGTACCTCCGCCCAGAAGAGTTTTTCCCTCCCGGACTATACCAGCATCGACTGGGCACGAGTATATGTTGTCGTCTATTGCGGGCACAAGCAGAACAATTATGATGGTACAGCTGATGTTCTTTTTGACGGGGATGGTGACGGGTCATTTGAGGCAACGCTGGGTCATGAAATCTTAAACGTGCCCTATTCCTATCCGGGGAACGGGGGAACAGGACCGGTCACCGTCAATGACCACTGTAACCGGGTGACCAGTGACTACCTGATGTGGTATGATGTCAAATCCCAGATCAACGGAAGAACAGTTTCCGTGAAGGCAAACTCCAACAAGGTCAGTCCAAGTTTTGACGGGCGCATCAAATGCATCGTCCTTGTGATCGCATATAATGACCGGGACGGTGACCAGGTCTATTACTGGATCAACCAGGGGCATGATCCGATGGACCCGGCGACCGATGCAGGGTATGAAGGGACTACTGAATTTTCCACGACTGATCTGGATACGGAAAATGAACGTGAAGGAACTGCAAAACTCTCCGCGGTTTACCTGGCAAGTGTTGATGGTTCATATAAGTTCAATGACGAAACCCTGGATTCGGGGACTCCCTCCGGTCCGTATTATGGCTCAAATTCCTGGGATGTCAGCGGCACGGTAAACGGCTGGCAGGATAGTGAACTGAAGTACAAATGTGTAGGTAGTTATTTCAAGATTTTCCTATCGATGCTCTCGGTCCAGTACGCAGAAGTCCCTGCCGGGAGTATTACGGTGAACTCGATTCCCCCACAAGCCCGGATCTTCCTCGACGGTCTGGAGACAGAGTATTTAACGAATGCCACTCTAAACGGGATTTCCACGGAAGAACATACCATCTCTGTGCAGCTGGAAGACCATGACGAGTATCGACCGAGCGAGGAGAAGCAGGTACGTGTTCGGAAATCTGAAACTACTGTTGTTGACATTATCCTCGAATCGATCAATGGTTCGGTGGACGTTTCTTCCAACCCGGAGGGGGCATGGATCTGGTTGGACGGAATAAATATGTCCGTACAGACCCCTGCAACACTCGAAAACGTGATCATCGGCACCCATTCTCTCTCATTAAAAATAGAGGGATTCACGGACAATACTGGGGAGATCACTCTCGCTGAAGATGAAACGGTAAATGTTGAGGTGGAGTTAACCGAACAAACCCAATCCGGACAGGGTGATACGAACCCGTCAGGACTTCCCGACCCGTCAGGGTATGCCGGCAAGAACCTGACTCTTTTCAAACAGGGCATCATAAACGGTGGAATCGATGTGATTCCCGTAAGTTCCTATTCGGGACTACTCGATGTTGGAGCCAGTCAGGATTACACGCTGGATATCCGGTTGCCCCTCAACGCCACGATCCGTGAGGCAGACCTGTACCTGTATACGACATGGAGCCACAACACGGTCGCACGCCTTGGCAAACCTGCAAAAATCCGGCTCACGCTGGACGGGACACTACTAAAAGAGCGGAACACCTATTCGGACCGGAAAGGCAACGGTACATATGACTACCTGGTTGACACGACCGGTTATAATGCAGGCGAGATCATTACCGGGCCGGGAATGCACCGGCTGACCGTGGAAAATTCCGGCACGAAAAACGATGCCTTTGCAGTGTATGGCGCTGCGGTGGTCGTCATGTACGAGATCCCCGACGGACATCCCGTGGCATACTGGATTGGGGAAGGCTGCGACATACTCATGGGTGGCAGGGATACCGGCATCGATTCCGCAAATGCCACCACACAACTTGTGTTTCCTGGCAGCATCAACACGTCCGCACTTCAAGATGCACATCTTCTCGTTCTGAGTACTGCATCTTCCGGTACGGATACCGACGAAAACACGATATTTTTCAATGGGGCTCTATGGCAGAACAACCTCACTGGCGGTTCTTCACGGATCAGTATGGCGAACCTGGATGTGACGGCCTTTATCAGGCAATCGGGTAACGGTGCCGGAATCCAGAGCACCGTTCTGGCAGGGAGAGGGGATTATCTTGAAAACCGCAATATCTTTTTAATCATGAATCTCACCGGGGAACAGATCAGAAAAGATACTTTTTTTGGCAATGAAACGGTCAAGGAAAATGCCACTGCTGCATTACCGACAACCGTTCAGGAGACCCGTGTTCAGGACACCCCGCAACCTGCCATCCCCGGACAGAACACCACATTTGAAAAAAATAATCACCGGATTGCTACAGGGAAGCAACTTCTTCCGATCACCGGGATAACCTGGCTGATGACGAATAATTCATCGCCAGATCTCGAGCGTTCTCTGGTTCTCACAGGTATTACGAAAAGTATCCCGTTTGCAACAGATGCTCAATCAGATCCTGGACATCTCTTAACAAACCAACTCATGGAGAACGTGACGCTCATGTCTGATGTTCCCCTGCTATCAGGACCCATTGAAGAGACAATCAACCAGTCTGGTCGGTATTATTCTCTCAGGATTATATCCAATCCACCTGGCGCATCAATTTTCGTGGATTATGATTTCACCGGGAAAACAACTCCGGATACACTGCGGATGCTTCCTGCCGGAACTCACACCATCTCCCTTGAGATGGAAGGATTCAATTCGGTGGAAGAACGGATATTTTTTAGTGAGGATAGTACTATACGGATTGATTTGGATACTTTTGGAATTCACGATTCCGATTATGCCCAGGTTCCCGAGGAACTTATCGACTTGGAATCCTATGGAGGCATACTGGTTACGTCAAAACCGTCCGGTTGCCCGGTGTATATCGATGGTCACCTGTTAAAGACGGTCACCCCCACACTCTTTTTTGGTCTTACAAACGGGCGTCATTCAGTCATGATCAAGAACGGTAAAAACCCGTTCCCGATCGCGAGAAAAGATGTCTGGGTTTTCAACGGGACTATCAGTACGGTGACTTTTTCCGAGTTCGAAATTCCTGCAGGTGTCGCGACATCGATTCGTGTTGATGGCTACAACCGGAGTCCGTTCACGATCAACGGTATACCCTCCAATTACCGGATCCCACAGGCGGTCACCTTATATCCCGATACTGAATTTATGAGCATTGCCTCAAATGGTTCGTATGTCTCCGGATACCTGACCTATAATCCGGATGCCCCGGAGGTAACGGTCGTCCCCTGGTCTATCCCGGATGTTCCCGTCATTATTGATTCCGAACCGGATGGAGCAGATATTTTTATTGATGGGTTTATGAGTGGGTATTCCACACCTCATACGTTCTACAATATATCCATGGGAGATCATGTGATCGCTGTATCAAGAGCCGGGTATGTTCCCATGAGTACCCGGATCTGGATTACGGATGACCAGATCATCCGGCGGTTTATTTTGAAACCCTATACAAATGGCTGCCTGAAAATTGTAAGTACTCCCCCGAATGCGAAGATCTATATCGACAATGTCGATATGAAAAAGGTGACCCCGTTTGCATTCCAGTACCTTCCGATTGGTTCATACGATATCAAAACAATAATAAATGGCACTTTCGCCATTTCATATGATGTAACCGTACAACCAGACACTTGTCTGGTAGTGAATCATACCAAATGGACGAGCCCCAAAAAAGGGAAGTTTGTCTGATTCGTGTTCACGGATTAATTTTTTACCGGTAAAAGTGTTCATGGCTGTGTTGCCATAGGAACCCATGGATAATGTGATTTCCATAGCAGGCAGGAAAATTCTTTTCGGTCTTCACCGCATTGTCCCGGTAGGAGTCCAGGATGGCGTAGTAACAGCCCCGCCATCGACTTTCCATCCCCGGATCCCGTTCTTCAGTAATTCCCGATTCTTCGGCGTGTAATTAAATAAATACACATAAAGATCTATATGGCCATTTCCAACCCCCATTGTATATGTAGCAAGCTGCATTTCGGGGTCCTGTTCCAGCTGATGCATCTCTGCCCGTACGGTCTCTATCTCCTTTATCATCTCAGTATCCGGAACTGCTGTAACATACCAGTCTCCAACTTGTTTATTCTGGAGCTCATTGATCTGTCGTGCATTCATCCAGATAACATAGAGAACGATTTTCTTCTGGTTTTCATCAATCTCCCACCTGTTGACAACAAATGGTTTTTCTTTGTTTAACCGACTTAAATCAGCATTTACAGACTTGGGTAATAGTGGATATCTCATGTGTTCCATCTCCTCTTTTTCGTTGGATTGTATTGGTGAACTCGTTAAAAGAACGATAGCGATAACTACCACTGCAATGACAATCGTAAAACAGATCAGGGCCGTCCGGCTCATCATCATCTCACGAACTTTTTTCATCCGCCATCGCCTCTTACAGACGGGGAGCTGCTCTGATTCAATGATGGCGGTCTGGAACATGGAATATGAATTAGTTCGAGAGGTGGATTTCGGGAAATAGAAGCAAAACCACAATTGCCAAACATTTCACAGGAATCT
>JAQTSH010000127.1 GCA_028711405.1 Methanoregula sp. | reverse complement strand
TGTTCACATTCTTGATGTAGTCCCACATCCGCATCCGGGTCTGGGGGTCGAGCCCGATGGTTGGTTCGTCCAGGAAGAGCACCTTCGGGCGCGTCATCAGACCGCGTGCGATCTCAAGCCGGCGTTTCATACCGCCCGACAAATGCTTGGTCCGCACGTTCCGTTTCCCGTCCAGTTGGACGATACGGAGGAGTTCATCGATCCGGGCACGCCGTTCTGCGTGGGGCATCGAGTAGAGTTTGCCGTGGAATTCGAGGATCTCCCAGACAGTCATGTCCCGGTCGAGCGTGATCTCCTGGAAGACGATCCCGATTGATTCACGGACCTTCTGAGCCTCGCGGGTGACATCGTACCCCGCGATGGTGGCTTTCCCTTTCTGGAGGGCGAGGAGCGTGATCAGGACATTGATCGCGGTACTCTTGCCTGCGCCGTTTGGACCAAGGAATGAGAAGATCTCACCTTTTTTCACCGAGAAACTGATTCCCTCGACCGCTTTTGCGTCACCATACGCGTGTTCGAGGTCTTGTACGATGATGATCTCCGGTTCCCCGGAAATTGATGTACGTGTCATCTCATCGCTCCTGCACGGTGAATGCCACCGGTGTGTCGCGGCTCTGCCCGCGAATACGAAAAACCGTTTTCGTGCCGTATTTTTTTCGCCATTCGTGCCTTTTCCGGGGAACGAATGAGCGCCGGTTCCCCGCAATTCAGTATGTCCCGCGTGATATGCACATCCCCGTTATCCGTTTCGCCCTGTCTCTCATTGTAAACCCCCGTGACGGTCCAATTCACCAAGAAACCCGGTCACCCAGTCCCGCTCAGTCTGCATGTGGGCGAGGGCGCGGGAGAAGAGCGCGATGACGTAAAATGGTCGCTCTTCGCGGGTCATTCGATCGCGCATCGATTGGACGTGACCGATCACCTCATCGATCGCGTGCAACCGTTCGGTCAGGCATGCCCGGATCTCGTCAGCGGAGAGCAGCGTCCCGTTTGCGATCCCCAGACTGAACGGGGAGCGCATCGGAGTGTACTGCGAGATGAACCGGTTGACTGCCTCGTGTAATGAGATCGTGCCGGCTGCTGTGATCGTGTACACGTTCCGGGAGGGTCTCGTGTCCGTGTGTTCTGGTGTACTTGTGATCAGGTGCCGCTCTTCGAGTTTTTTCAGGATATAATAGATCGACGAGAACCCAATCTCTGTCCAGTGACGCATGCCGCGCTCTTCAATGATCTTCTCGATGGTATAGCCATAGAGCGGTTGCTCTGACAGCAGTCCTAATATGGCAGCTTCCCGTTCGCCGATGCCTGAGGTCCGGGATTTCACACTCAGGATATTCTCATGTTAGAATATATGAAGATGGGGGATCCGGGTCCGGGACGTGGCAACTCTGGCATACTCATAGAATTCGCAGACTAAAAATACGGGAAGAGACCTGTACAACCGGTGTAAAATAATTCCCGGTCATCTCGAGCAGAAGTGCCCGATGACCAGGTGATTTTGTGTAAACAGTTCACACGCGGGACAAAAACACGTGGCAGATTTTACCATTTTTGGCGATGTAGACTTTCCCCGGGCGCAAAATAGTCCATATGGCGGGTAATCCTTCAGGTTATTCGCCTTGAAGGTCGGACACGACCCACAGTACTTTTGGCAGATCTCAAGATTTGTTACATTGTCCTCGACAGTTTCCCCGGGCTTCTTCATAAAGAGATACTCCATTGGGAAATTACATAAACCTATGCCCGTCGGTGTTGCAGATGCGCGTGGCAGGAAACGTGTGAAAAAATCTATGGACTGTGCACGCGGGTCATAGAAAAGCTGGCGTGAGGATTTTCTATCGTGTTTTTCCGTGAAGCAAACCCCATTTACCTGGAGACGGCATGCGATTAACGCACCACATGAGAGAACATTAATTCGGGCATACGCCAAAGAGATTTTGAAAATGCCAAAAACACCCCCAGATCCACACGTGCAAAAACCTGAACAGTATTTCAAGTACAAACAGTGTCTCATCATACGGGACGATGTGAAGATGAGTTGCGGAAAAAAATGTGCCCAGGTCGCGCATGCATCCATCGGAGCGTTCGACAGCGCAGACAAAACCCTGAGAAAAGCGTGGCAGGTCGAGGGGCAGAAGAAAGTTGTCCTGAAAGCAAAAGATGAACGGACGCTCTATGAACTAAAGGTGGTAGCAGAGCGATACGGTATCTCCACATCCCTCATCCAGGACGCAGGCATGACCGAGATTCCGCCCGGCACCATCACCGCGCTCGGGCTCGGACCGGCAAAAACAGAAGACCTCGACAAGATCACCGGCAACCTCTCCCTCTTATGAGACAGAGCACATTTCCCCTGGAACTCGAGCTCGGGATGCAGTACTATGCGAGCGAGACGGATGGTATCGGTGGCAGGCTCCGGGCGACTCCCGACGATTTCATAGTCGATGAGATTCCAAAAAAGGACTGGAGCACCACCGCCGGTCCATACCTCATCTGCCGGCTGACCAAGAACAACTGGGAGCTCCAGCACGCGATAAAAGAGATCGCCCGGCGTCTTGCGATCAGTCACCGCCGCATTGGGTGGGCAGGCACGAAGGACAAGAATGCGATCACCACCCAGCTCATCTCCCTCTATGATGTGACCCCTGCGGCAGTTGCGGACATACGGCTCAAAGATATCCGGCTGGATGTTGTCGGGCAGGCAAACGAACAACTCTCGCTTGGCGATCTCGCGGGCAACCGGTTCGATCTGGTCATCCGGAATGTCGATAGAGATCAACTCCGGAGCCGGGTGGATGAGACTGCCGCCATCGCAAAAACCGCCCTTCCGAACTACTTCGGTCTCCAGCGGTTCGGGGTCATCCGCCCGCTTACGCACCGGATCGGCGAATGTATCCTGCACGGGGATTATGAATGCGCGGTGGTCATGTACATCGGTGAAGCCTTTCCCCATGAGCGTGAGGATATCCAGAAGATCCGGACTGCATACAAGGACTCTCGCGACGCGAACGAAGCGCTCCGGCAGTTACCGCAATCCTTCGCGTTCGAACGCTCGATGCTCCACCACCTCTACAACCATCAGGGTGATCATGCCGGCGCGCTCCAGCAACTCCCGCCCAAACTGCTCTCAATGTTCGTCTCAGCGTTTCAGTCCTATCTCTTCAACCGGGCGCTCTCGCACCGCATAGAGGACGGCAACACGCTCACAGAACCGGTGCCGGGCGACCGGTTGCTCTTTACGAACGGTCGGACCGATGTCGTAACCTCGCAGAACATCCCCGCCGTCGCCCTGCACATTGCCCGGAACCGGTGCAGCATCGCGCTCTTCATGCCCGGCAAGGATCCGGCTGACCGTACGACCGGAAATGATGCGATGACGGAAATTCTCGAAGAGGTACAGGTAACCCATGAGGATTTCCGCCGGGCGGCAACATTTGTCCACACAAAATTTGATGGCGCATGGCGACCGATAGCGCTCTCGACTGCAATCGAAACCGATGTTCAGGATGACACTGTCCGTCTCAGGTTCTCGCTTCCCCCGGGACACTATGCAACGACCGTCTGCCGGGAGTTCATGAAGGCAGACCCCCTCCAGATGGTCTAATCCCGTTTTTCTGCGAGCGCCTT
The DNA here is from genome assembly GCA_028711405.1 of Methanoregula sp. Taxonomy (GTDB): domain Archaea; phylum Halobacteriota; class Methanomicrobia; order Methanomicrobiales; family Methanospirillaceae; genus Methanoregula. The sequence continues at coordinate 1,732 of JAQTSH010000127.1, read as the reverse complement.
TGCACCATCAATGGCATCGTTCAGGTTGCCGAGTTCGTCGATGATGTTGATCTTCACCGCATCCGCGCCCCGGATCACCCTGCCATCATCGATGTCCGATCGTGCGATCACCCGCTGGTCCAACACGTCAGTGACGAACATCTCGAAACTATCGTTCACGATCTTCTGCGCATATCCCCGTTCATCGTCGCTGATCGGGCGGGCTGTTGATCCCATGTCCTTCTTATCGCCGGATTTGATCACCGAGATATTGTAGCCTTCACGGGTGTTCCAGTTGCTGATATCGGCGAATGTCCAGATTACGCCCACGCCGGCAGTGAACGTGTCCGGGTTTGCATAGATCCGGTCGGCGTGGGCGCTGACATAATACGCGGCAGACGTTGCCATATCGCCCATCGACACCACGACCGGTTTTTTAGTCTTCGCATATTCGAGATCCCGGATAATCTCCTGCGCTGCGGCAGGTGTGCCACCGGCACTGTTGACCCGGAGCACGATCGCGTTTGTCATCGGATCATCAGCAGCATCCCGGAGTTGCCTGCCTACCTGTTCACTGCCGATCATATCAATATCCGAGAAATCCCCGGTCACCATGGTGCCTTCCATCCGTATGACCGAAACCCCGCCTTCATCGGTGTGTTCAAGAAAAAGGACGACAATAAACGAGCCGATAACGACCAGCAGGCAGATGATAATCACCAGGAACCATTTCAGTCCTGAACCGGCATGACTGCCGGAGGGTGTTGCCTGCGGGTCAAGGGGAATTGCCATGGTAAAACCAGTTATCCTTTGTTATACAGCACATCGAATTCAGATACGAGGTTGCTGCCACAGAGATAGAATTTCTTTAGGTTCAGCCGGATCATCTCGTCTTCAGTATTGATGTGCATGCCCCCGACAAGGGATGGCGTATCCGAACCCCCGACAATAAACGGCAGGTGGATGAGCCGGATCTCATCAACCAGTTGATCGTGGAGCATATGCCAGTTCAGGGTTGGTCCACCCTCGATCATCAGTTTGTTCACGTCAAACTGCTCTTTTAAGATGTGCAGGAGCAGGGGGAGCTCGACATGGGTCTTTCCGGCATACACTACCTGGACACCTTTCGCCCGGATCGCGTCAACACGGTCCCGGGGCGCAGCATCACAGACCCCGATCACGGTGGGCGCATCTTTGCCGAGGACATTCGCATCAGGTGGTATATCTGCCATGCTGCACGGGATGACCCGTAGCGGGCTTTTGCCCGGCACGAGCCGTACGGTCAGAAATGAGTTGTCGATCCGGATCGTGTTGGCGCCGACCATGATCGCGTCATATGCGGCACGGGTCTCGTGGAGCAGGATCTCGGTCTCGTGTGCCATATATTTCATCAGGATCTTGCTGGACGCTCCCCGTTTCAGGGTGAGCTTGCCATCCGCGGTGATCTCGGACATCATAAGGACATGCGGACGTGTCAGTTTCTCTGCCATCACCAGTTCACTCGTTGATACATTGGTTGCGGTATATGAAGAATATGATGATGGATAACACCATGTCCGAAGAGTCCCATGAATGCGGGTATGCCGGTTTCAACCGGCTTTTGTGGCGCATGGCATTTGGGGGATATATCCGCTTCACCACAAGCCCGGCAGTATCTGTGTGGGCGACCAGATTGACGGTTCATGGGGATTTTTTTGGGCACAATTCCGTAACTATTAATGGTTCGTGTATGCAAGAATTAAGTTATGAATAT
>JAQTSH010000126.1 GCA_028711405.1 Methanoregula sp. | reverse complement strand
GGCAATAGTGTCGTCCAGCATGGACATTTCAACAACCGGATCTATGTCATGAGGTTGTCCCATGAAGATATACCGGATATCATACGACGGCTCGATGACCTTGCAAAAAAAGAAGGCTATTCCAAAATATTTGTAAAAGTGCATGAATCATCATCAGCGGTCTTTACAGATGCCGGTTATAGTGCGGAGGCTACCGTCCCGTTTTACTTTCATGGAACCGATACTGCCATTTTTATGGCGAAATACTTTGACCCCGGACGAAAACAGGTAACGGATTCCGTGGCAATTGCTAATGTGTTGTCTGCGGCGTTCGGGTATGCACAGAAGGGGTACAATCCCCGGCTTCCGTCCGGATTTTCAGTTATGCACGCGCATGCCGGCGATGCACAAGAGATCGCGGCGCTCTTTTGTTCAATCTTTGAGACCTACCCGTTCCCCATATCTGATCCGGATTTTATCACACGATCCATGAAAGAGGGCATACGCTATTTCTGTATCCACCAGTCGAAACGGATCGTCGCCGTTGCATCCTGCGAGACCAATGCTGATGCACAAAACGTGGAGATGACAGACTTTGCAACCGATCCCCGGTACCAGGGAAAGGGACTTGCCGGCAACCTCCTCCATGCTATGGAGGCAGAATTGAAAAAAGAGGGGATCCTGCTGGCGTACACGATCGCCCGTGCAACGTCATACCCGATCAACCTGACCTTTGTCCGCGCCGGTTACCAGTACGGGGGATTGCTCCCCAACAATACCAATATCTGCGGATCACTGGAGAGCATGAATGTCTGGTCTAAGAAATTGTAGCCGGGTGAACGAGGTGATCGGGATTCGTAGTGCTGAAATCAGGACAAACAGGGTGATGTAATGGAATCCGGAATATTCTATGCTGTCGTCACCATTCTCTTCGGCGTAGTAAGTGCGGGGGTTGCCCATCTCATTATCCAGTGGCTGAAGAAAAAAGCAGCCGGAACCGAGTCTCAACTTGATGACATCCTGCTGGTTGCAATCGGAAAACCATTGGTTATCACGATCCTTGCCGGATCGATATATATTGCGTTGACCCATTTTGGGATCATACCTGAATCGGTTGCCGGATTTACCGTTGACCAGTACGTGAATGCTTTTTTTATCCTGATCGGGGCGTGGATCGTCTCGTCCTTTTCGTATAACCTGTTGCATACCTATGGTTCAGTCATGGCAACGAAAACGGATACAGACTTCGATGACCGGCTGATGCCTATGCTTGAAATTGTCAGCAAGTACCTGATCTGGTTTGTTGCTCTGCTCCTGATCCTGGCAAATTTCAATATTGATATTACCCCGCTCCTTGCCGGCGCCGGGATTGCAGGAATTGCTCTTGCGCTTGCTGCACAGGATATTTTAAGCAATTTTTTCGGCGGCGCGATTATTACCATGGACAAGCCGTTTAAAATCGGCGACCGTATTAAGTTTAACGAGTATTTCGGTGATATTGTCAGCATCGGTCCGAGAAGTACCCGTTTAAAAACGCTCGATAACCAGATCGTGACCATCCCGAACTCCAAGATTACCTCCGATATTGTCGTCAATTATGCTCAGCCGGATACTACGCTGAAAGTGAGGATCCCGTTCTCAGTTGCGTACGGGACTGATATGTCCCGGCTAAAAAAAATTCTTTTGGAAATTGCCCGTGAAGCAGCACATAAGACTCCGTGGGTATTATCAGATCCTGCCCCGTCCGTGTATTTTCTTGAGTTCGGGGAATCGAGCCTGAACGGGCAGCTTATTCTCTGGACGAACAACTATGACAATGCGTGGGATGTCCAGGATTACATCAATTCCCGGATCGATGAACGGTTCAGGCGGGAGGGCATCGAGATCCCGTTCCGGCAGGTTGATGTGTGGATGCGGAATGCGAGGGACAGCTGATGCTCGCCGAACTGATTTTCGGGATACTCGTATGGGTTGTAATCATTATCATCATCACCCTCGTAGGAAGCAATCTTTTTGCGATTATGGTCAGTGAGCAGATCCGCTACCTCCGCCTGATTATTTTTTACACCCCGTTACCTGCGACTGCCAGTATTGCGTCCAATCCCGAACCGGTAAGAGGATATGTTTCGTGGGCACTTGGAGAAAACCCGAAGCCGGTCGACTGCGCACATGTCCGGTATACCGGCAGGATGCGGTATGGGCACACCGGCAGGTGGATGGAAATGAACGGTGAGGCGCTATTTTCCCTTGCTGCTCCGGGTTTTGTCTGGCATGCGAAGATCGCCTACGCTCCCGGGATAGGGATCGAAGCTCTTGATTATTATGTCCATCACGAAGCGGGAATGACGTTTTCCCTGTTTTCACTCCTTCCTTTGGATACTGCAAACAGTGACGAGATACGGAGTTCTTCTCTCTTCCGGTACCTGGCATTCACGCCCCTGTTTCCCATGATTTACCGCTCTTCCGGTTTCATTGGCTGGGAAACAGTTGATGAATTGACGGCAAAAGCGATTATCCGGGACGTGGATCGGTCGGTCAAAGCGGTTGCCCGTTTTAACGGGCAGGGGAGGATTGAGAGTATCGGGACATATCCGAAAACGTATCCGGAGATCGCCCGCCCGGTGCCCGGTCTTTTTGCAAACCGGTTCTCAGGATATGCTGATGTGGCAGGGTACCGTATCCCCATGCAGATTGCATCGGAGCAGATCCTTCCTCACGGGGAATATGTCTGTGCAGAATACTCGATTACTGACGTCGTATACAATATTTCAGATACGGTGAAGGGGAGGGCTGCCTGATGGACTCTTCGTGTGGTGTCCCGATCCCCTATCGTATTATCGCGTTGATGCAGGAGCGTAACCGTCTCTTTGCATATCCCATGGAACACCTGGCGGGTGAGATCAAGGCAACCGGGTTCCGGTGCAACTGTTGCGGCACATGCTGCTCCCGAACGGTCAACGGGCACATCTTTCTTTTGGATCACGATGTAGCCGAAGTGAAAAAAATTGATCCCGCTGCATTTGAACCTGCCCCGGATCCTGAATTCTGTGATCAGAATGGCACGATGTATGTATCGGGATATGCGCTCCGGATGAAAAATGATATAATGGGGTCATGCTGGTTTCTTGAGAATGGCAGGTGTCGGATCTATGACCAACGGTTTTCTGTCTGCCGTACCTACCCGCATATGCTCCGCCGGAACTGCGATGAATCGGGAGAGGTGACGTGGCTACAGTTCGCACAATTGAATGAACATGGGCGGTATGAGAAGAATTTACCTGAAGAAGAGTGCATTCTTGTCGCACGGGAAGTCAAGGAATATGAGAACGCCTTTTTCACCCATCAGATATCCTTTCTCGAAACCATTCACGAATATTTTACCGTGCATACACTCAGGCATGACCAGAAAATGTATGATGATCAGATGCTGAGGTTTTTGCATGGCGGACGCATAAAAATCATGGTGTATCATGCCGGCGAACTGAAAGAGCACCGGATTACAAAAGAGGAGTCCTCCGGATGTGATCCCTGCCGGTATGGTGCGCCAAACCGCCGGTAATGCAGAGAATCATTGCAAGAAACATACAATGCATGGCGAGGCAGTATTCATCGAGTACAACAAGCGCAAACTTCCGGCTGGAGAGCAGGAAAACAAACATAAATCCGACGATAAAAAAGATGAACGTTCTATCGTTCATGAAGTTACTGTATGAGAGAGAAGATAACGTATTTCCGGTAGTATAATGCCGCCTCACATGACGACCCGTGTGATGACCCCATGGATCTTCTCCGAAGGCAGCTCGTAGAATTGTACAAACGCCGGGGTTACTTTCTTTAAAAGTCCGTACAGTTTCCAGAAGAACTTGTCACTGACAATACTCTCCATCCCATAAAAGATGGTCTTTTCCTCAATACCGTCTGCCCGTAAGAGCCCGATGATATCAACAATCTCCATGTAACCAGCTGAAATCAGGAACGCATGGAGACCCGGGGCAAGGTCGCGATCATGCTGAGTACTGATGCCAAACGGATGATCGGTGATCCTGATGGAAACCAGGATATTCTCTTCATACAGGATCTCGTTTTTAAACATCACCTGTGCGATATAGGGAGATATGTGGTTCTTATCTGAAGTAAAAAAGAGTGCCGTTCCGTGAACCTTGGGAAGATCTGCATACTTCTTTTGGTAATCAGTAAGGAACTCCTCTAAACGTTCCGGTTTGAGCATGCGATGGAGCTGATCCTGACCCCGGATGAAGGCGACGATAATAATTAATGGAACTGCCGCAATAATAAACGACCAGTACGCACCATGGGGTATTTTTGTAAATGCGGAGAGCAGGAAGATTACATCCACAACGATCAAAATCCCGGAAATGACGGCTTTCCAGAGATCCCGCCGTAGCGTAAAGATCATGGTCATCATGATTGCCGAGATCGTCATCGTGCCGGCAACAGCGAGACCGTACGCGGATGCGAGGTTTTCTGATGTTTTGAATTCCAGCATCACCACAATCACTGCTGCAAGCAGCATCCAGTTGACGGCATCGATATAGATCTGGGACCGCAGGTCCGGCGATGTAAACTCGATCTTCATCTTGGGAATGATCCGGGTCATCATGCCCTGGTACATGATCGAGAACATGCCCGAGATCATCGCCTGGGACGCAATCACGGTTGCACAGATACTTAAAAGGAGGAATGGGACAAAGAGCAGCGCCGCTTGTCCCTGCACCATGCTAAAAAGAACGGTATGTGCATCCGGGTGATTGAGCACATAGGCGCCCTGCCCGAGATAGCTGAGGACAAGTGCCGGAAATATACAGTACCATCCTTTCACTATCGGCTCTTTGCCGAGGTGTCCCATGTCCGCATAGAGGGCTTCCCCCCCGGTCACGCAGAGGAGAACAGCGGAAAGGACGAAGAAGGACCCAATCCCGTTTTCCGCGAGAAAGCCGGCTGCATATGCCGGATTTAACGCAAGCAGTACCTGCGGCGCGGAAGCAATCGAGATGATGCCCGTAACAGCAAGCGCGAGAAACCAGACCAGCATGATCGGACCAAATGCCCATGCGACGCGTTCAGTCCCCTTTTTCTGGAAGACAAAGAGAGCGAATGCGATGCAGATGCCGGTGAAAAGGATCCACCCGCCCCAGATTTCACCTAATCCCGGTATCAGCCGGATGCCTTCGACTGCTGACAGGATGCTGATGGCAGGGGTGATCACGCCATCCCCGATAAAGAGGGCGACCCCGACAATGGTAAGTACAGAGATGAATGAGATCACGTGGGGATTTTTCAGCCGGGAGACAAGAAGCCCCTTGAGTACGATCGTGCCCCCTTCACCTTTGCTTCCGAGATACATGGCAAGCCAGGCGTACTGCAC
>JAQTSH010000125.1 GCA_028711405.1 Methanoregula sp. | reverse complement strand
TTACAATCTTTTTGATAACTCGCTGCATCATGGTAAGCACGTGACGGTAATATCCATCTCCTGCCGGAAATACGGGAGTGAACTCATCCTCACCTACGAGGATAACGGAATTGGCATCTCCCTGAATGATAAACCCCATCTGTTCACGTGCGATTTCGGAAAGTATACCGGATTGGGCTTATTTTTGATCCGTGAGATTCTTAGTATCACCGGCATATCGATTGCAGAAACCGGTAAACCCGGCAAAGGAGCCCGGTTTGATCTCTTTGTCCCGCAGGGGAATTACCGGTTTGCGACGGAAGAATCGCATGCCGGATAGCAGACTGAATTCTCCCGCTGAATAATAGAAAGATGGTCGGTTACGAAAAAATCCGCAGAGATGCTTACTCCTGAATGTATACGTAAAGTATACGGTGTCGATTCATGTATGATCGAAAATGATTGCGGAAAATGTATTGTTCCGTTTCGTGCAATGACGTGAATTGATTTAAGAGCACGATCTGTTCTTCGACACATCCTTGTGTTTGGACGGGCGGACAATGTGACGGTTACATAGGCGCATCAGTGAATTATCACTGGCTGACATCCGCGAACGTCCGATCAAGCAGCATCTGCGATACCCGAGGCGCTTTCCAGTACCTGTGAAGCGATGATAAACACCATTGTGAGAAGATGATTAAAGACCACGGACCAAAAGACCTTAAGTTTGGCGATAAGGGCGCTCATAAAAACTTTTTTCGGCAACCCGGAACGCCAGCAACACATTCCTCAATCATATGACAAAAAAAGTTGAGATCTCAAAGACAGGAGATTATCTATTGTTTCTTTTGTTGACGACGCATTACAAGTAAATAATACCCAGCGCCGATCACGACAACCACGATCACGAGGATAATGGGGATTACCTGATTAAGGCTGGCGGATGCCGGGCGGGGCAGCACCTGAATATCAGCCGCGAACGAGTCCGAGATCTGGCTGTTGTCCAACGCATCCCGGTACCGGACTTCAGTATCGAGATGATAGGTGGCAGGCGTCGCTGCACTATCGACAGTCAACGCGTACCGGGCAACCGCCAGTCCACCGGGGCTGATATCGCCAAGATAAGCCCCGGTATCGGAGCTGGAGAAGGGTGCCACCACATTGAGTCGCGCCTGCGCGTGGTATGCCGTGGTCGTCCCGATATTCCGGTAAGTGAGATTGATTACCGTCGCCTCACCCACCGCGATAGTCGGGGCACTTCCGCTGATATTGAAGTTGATCTTGCCTCCGACCGGCACCCCCACGGTATCGGATACGGAGGTCACGAGGTCCCCCCGGTCGTTCACGTATGTCACAGCCACATCAACCGGGTAGGTCTGTGCCTGTGCCTGGCTGGAGGCGGCTATCTTGTACTGACAGGAGATGGTGCTGCCAGAAAAAAAGTCCCCCACAAAGACGCTGCTGTCCGTGGGAATGATGGGACTGTTGCCGTTTCGTGTGATCTTCACCGTCGCCTTCTTCCCGTCAACCGAACCAATATTTTTTATCGTGAGGTTCAGGTAACCTTCCGTCCCGACCATCAGGTTTTCCGGTACGGCTTCCACGACCGCGATCTTCAGCGTGGGTTTGATATTGACCGTGAGCGGGAGGGTATCGGTCATCTCATGGTACTGCATATGGAGCGTGTCGCTTACTTCCTGGTCCTGCACGATGAGATATTTGTAATCGACCGTGAGCGGCAGCTCGTACTGCCCAATCGTGGCATTGGAGAAGAACTTCGCCTTGAATTGTACAGTCTTCGTTCCCTGGGTTGGAATATCCCCAAGAGCAACCGGATCGGTCTTGATATTGACCGGAGCGTTCGCAGGCGACAGCTCAACCACAACCTGTTTTGCCGTAGTTGCGAAATCCTCCTGCGGGATGACGCCAGAGTTATTGAACTTCATCAGGTTGACACCACTGTTCCGTAGGATGACCGTGATCGTGGTGTCATCCCCGGGCGAGAACTCGTTCGCGCCCACTATGGATGCGGACAGGTCCGGGCTTCCACCCAGGTATTTTATCGCTCCCATCGCAGGAACGCTGCAACAGGCAGCGGCGACGAAGAGAATTACACACAATTTTTTCCATTCCATCTGAGATCACTTGTTGCTCTTATTATAACTGCATGCAGGATGAAAAAAATATCCAACTGGTTCCCGTTCTACGGTCTGGGATGCCCGTTTCCTCTTGCCGTAGAAACCAGTTCACGAGGAAAAAATCCGATAAGGAACCGGGTATTCCGGTTTCCCACAAAAAAGCACCGGGCACCAGTCAGTAGTCCCGGATCTCGACCATTTCGTGTGTATCCATCAGCCCTTTCATCGCCTGCATCTGGACAGGTCGTCCACTCTCCCGGATTGCCGCGAGCGGATTTGTTCCCCCGACCGCCGCGATCCCCACGTATTGCGGGCTTACCGGTACACCAAGGAGGGGGACGTTGGGCATCCCCACTTCGAGGATACCGGTGATACTGCTGTTCGTCAGCTCATCGAGCACCAGACCCACCTGGTGTTCAGCCTCCATGTGGAACTCACGGATGTTCCCAAGAATGTTCCCGCTTCCCTTGCGCATCACGTTATTCACCGACGTGATCTTCTGGGATATCAGCACCTGCAGCGGATCGATCGTCGTGTGTTCGTAAAGGATGATATGCGTGAACCGGATCGGAGCCCGGTTCTCGATCTCGACCACCCCACCCCCAATCGGGTTGATCGGCACACCCTTGCGGATCAGAAGCCCGTCAAATGTCGTGCTGCATACCGTACATATCGCTGTGAATCCTTCCGGAACGGTATAGTCGAAGACCTTCTCCCCCGAGGATGAGAACCGGACGAGCCCGCTCACCGAGACCCCGGTTTTATAGGCATTCTTTAAGGTCGAGATCGCATATTCGAGATCCTCATTTTTCACAAGCGAGAGGTTGTAGACCACCGTGCCCGTTCCCTCTGATGGATCAAAGGTTACCTGCATGGCGAAATCTTCAATACTGTGATCGACAAATTTGAGGGGACCGGTCATCCTAGTGATCTCGGATATTTCAATAGAAAAATTGTTCTATAAGACCATGGCAAATTCTATATGATGGAACACGATATGCGGGAGAAAGCCAAGAACGCGATGAGGCTCGTTCTTGAAGCTGCACGTTTTGAGGTGGAAGAGGTGGATGAGCCTCTGGATCTGTCTGCGATCCGCGACAGCACCTGCCTTCTGGTACTCTGCTCAAACGATGCCCAGTTGATCGGGCAGTTTGACAAGACCAATTACAGCCTGATGGTGGAGGATCAGGAGATGAGCTGCAAGAAACTGCTCTTCACGCTCGATAAGACTATCGTGACCGAGAACTGTATCCAGTGGGGCATCGATGAGTTTATCCGGTATTCAGGAGAAGCCGTTCTCGCAGACATCCTGAACCGGGAACTGACCTTTGACCTGTCCCCGGGAAAAGCAAAGAAGGCGGCGGCGGCACCCACCGTTTCAGCGCCGGCTCCGGCAGAAGAGATGCAACCAGGCATCACCCTCTCCCATTACCCGGTCAAGATTACCGAACAGGCGGCGATGCGCACCGGCGGAATACAAGGCACGGCGAAACTCAGGTTCATCCCCTATTTCCTGTTCCATTATATGAGCAGCGGGGAACAGGTCTACAAAGACCGGCGGATCCCCTTTGACGCAGACGGGTGGGGCGCGATCAACGCGATCAACGGGATCAAGATCGATATTGACGGGAAACTGGTGGAAGAGTCGGAAGTCCCGGCGAACGCCGAGATTGCAGATCCGCATATCAGGAAGGAAGAGGCATCCGAACGGATCGTCACCGAGCTCGTTGAACGGCTCACCCAGAAGGTCCGGATCAAGCAGGAGAAAGGGGATGCGATCTTTTACGAGGAGAAAACCTTAAAACCGGACCGGAAGAACATTACCGTTGACGCAAAGCAGGTTTATATCCCGGTCTGGCAGATCCGGGGGAAGAAGATCGTTGAGGTGAATGCCTTCACGGGAGAGCTGCTCTCGGAACCGATGGATGAAGGCGTCGAAGTCTTCTGATCGCATGACATGATCGTTGTTCTGGGCGGAGGTCCGGCAGGACGGATCGCATCCATCCGGCTCGCCTCCGCGGGAAAAGCGGTGACTCTCGTCGAATCCGGGGGGTTGGGAGGGATCGGCGGGCAATGCCTCCATTTCGGGTGCATGCCGGTCTGTGCCCTGACCGAGGTCGCCCGGACGCTCGATTCGGCGCGCACGTACCAAAATCTCGGCATCATGGATGCGGTGCCACCTGTCAATTTTCCCCGGCTGATCACGGAGATGCAGGCAATCCAGCGAAAGATTGCCTCTGTGCTTGACAGCGAGACAAAAACAGCCGGCGTCACGATCGTCTACGGGAAGACCGGCAGGCTTGACGGGAACCGGGTTTTCGTAGGCGAGGAAATACCCGAAGCCGAAGCGGTCATCGTTGCCACCGGTTCGCGCCCGAATATCCCGGCTCTCGCAGGCATCGACCTGCCCGGTGTGTACACTCCCCATACCCTGCCCGGCATAACCGTGCTCCCGAAAGAGTTCGTGATCATCGGAGGCAGCGTGATGGCGGCGGAATTTGCGTATATCTTCAGCAGGTTCGGGAGCCATGTGACAATCCTCAGCCGGAGCGGATTTTTAAAAACCCTCGACCGCCACCTCCGGGCGGTTGCGATAAAGGAACTTTCGGGCGTGGAGATCCGGGAGAACACCCGTGTCCGGATGATCCGTGGACCGGCACAGGTGACAGCAATTGATTACGATGATGACGGGGGCGCCGGGACGATCGATGCGGATGCGGTGCTGGTCGCTGCCGGGCTTGTGCCGCGTTCAGAGCAGATCACCGGGGTGGACAAAGGTGCGATGGGAGAGATACTCGTCAACGACCGGATGCAGACCAGCGTGCCCTCAGTCTACGCCTGCGGGGACGTGATCGGTCCCCCGTACTTCACGCCGGTCGCCCGGCACGAGGGACTGGTTGCCGCCGACAATATCCTCGGTCGGGAGCGCCGGATGGACTACACGTACATCCCCCGGTCGATCAACCTCGCGCACGAACTCGCCTACTGCACAACGGACTCGCCGGGTAGTGCAAGCCTTGCCATACCCGGACCGGCAGGACCGGGGACGTTCTGGTCGGTGCCTGCCGGGGATACCGGGCTTGCGAAGCTCATGGCAGATCCCGTGACCGGGGAGATCACCGGTATGTGTGCCGCGGGACCCGGTGGCGGACTTATCGCCGGCTACCTGTCGTTTCTCATGCAGCGCCATATCACCGTGCATGACTTCGAGACATTTATCGAAGTGCACCCGTCCACGGACGGGATCTACGGGCTTGCGAAATACGCAAGCGAGATCCTGCACAAGCGCAACACGACATGAGCCGGCAGGCGG
>JAQTSH010000124.1 GCA_028711405.1 Methanoregula sp. | reverse complement strand
CAAGCATCACCCGTCACGACATCCTCAACCAGATCCTCGCGCTCAATGGCTATCTCGAGTTGTCCGGCATATACATCAATGACCCGGTGCGTCTTACGGACTTTTTAGAGAAAGAAAAGGCAGCGACGGCTGCCATTGAGTCCCATATTGCCCTCACACGGGAGTATGAAGAGATGGGTGTCAAGGAACCGGTCTGGCAGAATATACACCTCATCATCGGGCAGATGTGTTCCATTCTACCCCTCCGGCAGATCCATGTTGAATCCTGCTGTGAAGGTTACGAAGTGTTCGCGGATCCGCTTTTCGAACGGGTCATCTACAACCTGATCGACAATGCGCTGCGGTATGGCGGTGACAAAATGACCGTGATCCGGTTCTCTATTCACGAATCCGACGGAAACCTTGTCCTCACCTGCGAGAATGATGGTGAGGGAATCCCCTATGAGGAGAAAAAATACCTGTTCCGCCGGGGCTTTGGCAAACATACCGGGCTTGGACTGTTCTTATCCTGCGAGATCCTCACGATCACCGGAATGACTATCAGGGAGAACGGAGAACCGGGAAGTGGTGCACGCTTCGAGATCATGGTGCCAACCGGACATTTCCGCACCCGCACGACCGGGCTGCCCAGTGAAGGAACAGGCGAATGATCCCCTCTGTTGTTGAACCGGCAACGATCGCGATGCGTACCGGTGCATTTCCCGCAGGTCATACCTGTACGTATCCTGACCTTGCCGGAGGGGAGTTTTGATGATCAGAAAAATACGGTGGTGGCATCTTGTCGCGCTGCTTATCATCCTTGTCGGGATCTGTATCGTCGTCTGGTCTGCTAAAGAGCAGGGCGCTGCCCAGCAAAATGAGTTGCTCACAAAGACCCGGCTTGCCGGGACCGGTATCCTTGCCGGGGACATTATCCGGTTATCCGGGTCCAGTGCTGACCTTACCTCCCCGGAATATATAACACTCAAAAACCATCTGAACCAGGTCCGTCAATCTGAACCGAATATCAGGTTTGCGTACCTGATGGGACAGAAAAATGACGGCACGGTATTCTTCTATGCCGATTCGGAAGATCCCACTTCGGGGGATTATTCCCCGCCCGGTCAGGTGTATACCGAAGTATCTGCGGATGCCAGATCGGTCTTTTCAAACGGGAATGCAGTAACCGTGGGTCCGGTTACGGATCGGTGGGGAACATGGGTGAGCGGGTACGTGCCGGTTATTGATCCCACCACCGGAAAGGTCGTTGCAGTCTTCGGGATGGATGTCGATGCATCTGCATGGTACTGGGAGATCATCAGTCACGGTCTGCCCTCTCTTGCTGCGATACTGCTGATCCTTATCCTGTTTGCGGCGTTTGTTGTTTTTGACGAGCGCAGCCAGAACGAGAAACGCCGGATCGCTGCTTCGGAAGAATCCCTGCGCGAGAAAGAGGCGTTCCAGCGGGCACTGCTCGACAACCTGACCGCAGGTGTGGTTATTGTTGACGCGAAGACCCACCGCATTGATCTGGTCAACCCGACAGCCGCAGCGCTCTTCGGAGCACCACTGGATCAGATCATCGGTAAGAAATGTAACCGGTTTCTCTGCCCGGCTTTCGAAGGTGCCTGCCCGGTCATCGACCTGTCACAGGATGTCAACTACGCGGAACGCATCATGCTGCGCAGTGACGGTACACAGATCCCAATCCTAAAATCGGTCAAACGGATCACTCTTGGAGGTCAGGAGAAACTGCTGGAAAATTTTATCGATATCACGGAACGCAAATGGGTCGAAAAGGCACTCATGGAGAGCACCGAGAAGTATCGCCTCGTCGTTGACAATGCCAACGAAGCGATCCTGGTCGCACAGGATGGGATCGCGAAACTGGTCAATCGCATGACTGCCGAATTGACAGGTTACCCGGAAGAGGAACTTACATCGAAGCCGTTTGCCGGATTCATCCACCCTGCCGACCGGGAGATGGTAGTAGAGAACTACTCGCGGCGACTTCGGGGAGAAAACCTCCCTGCCCGTTACCAGTTCAGGGTGCTTCGTAAGGATGGAGATGTCCGATGGGTTGAGATCGGCGCAGTGCGGATCGCATGGGAAGGACGTCCCGCAAGCCTGAACTTCCTGACAGATATTACCAAACGAAAAAAGTTTGAAACTGCGCTCTTTGAGAGTACTGAGAAATACCGTCTCCTCGTAGAGAACGCAAGTGAGATCATCGCTGTTGTCCAAGACGGGATGTTTAAGTTTGTGAACAAGAAAGGGATCGAACTCACCGGGTACAGTCTGGCGGAACTCATGGCACGTCCGTCACTGGAGTTTGTGTATCCTGCGGACAGGGACCTGGTAATCCACCACCACCAGAGCCGGTTACAAAAAGAGACGGAACTGGATCATTTCCCGGCGAGAATTATCATACAGGATGGCTCGATCCGTTGGTTTGAGATCAAAGGTGTGCAGATCACCTGGGAAGATCAGCCGGCGGTTCTGTACTTTTACACGGATATCACCCGGAGGAAACAGGCGGAGATCGCGGTGCAGGCAGCGAACAAGAAGCTCAATATGCTCTCGTCAGTCACCCGCCACGATATTCTCAACCAGCTGATGGGGTTACGGACATTTCTGGAACTCTCGCGGGAGGACACGAAAGATCCGACGTTACTTGGGTATATCGAAAAAGAAGATCAGGCAGCAGAAGCGATCCAGTGGCAGATCGAGTTCACCCGGGATTTTGAGGATATCGGCACAAAGGAACCGACCTGGCAGGATGTGGCAGCAGCAGTCGGTGTAGCAAAGACGGAATTGAAAGGGATGCCGGGCGTTGAGGTAGATATCCGGATCTCAGGACTGGAGGTTTTTGCCGATGCACCGTTTGAGAAGGTCTTTTTTAATCTCATGGAGAATTCGGTGCGCCACGGTGAACACGTAACGAGGATTGCACTCTCCCTGCGGGAGACGGAGACGGGGTTTGTGATCGTCTACGAGGATAATGGGATAGGGATCCCGGAGGAAGACAAGAAGAAACTCTTCCGGAAAGGGTTCGGGAAGCATACCGGGCTCGGGCTCTTCCTGTCACGGGAGATCCTCTCGATCACCGGGATCACCATCACCGAGAACGGCGTGACGGGCGAAGGCGCCCGGTTTGAGATCACGGTGCCAAAAGGGGTGTACCGGTTCAGCCGGGCGAAGGCAGCGTAGATAGAAACCGGTTACCTCCTGAACTGTTCGGATGAGCGTGGGGAAATAGTATCGAAACGTATCGAATATGAGCCGGTCACATGGGTATCCCGCTGACGACCACATTGTCAACGTATCCGTAATCTGTGAGATCTGCCCCATAAATCATGAACTTTAGAGTAAAATTGGGATTGTTACTGGCTCCATCGGGGAGTGAGTAGGTAAAGTCGTGCAGTTGACCATCTTCATCGGTATCGCCATGCTCAATCGTTTTAAACACAGTCCACGATGCACCATTCGATGACCACTGTACCTGGACAGCCTCGGATCCTTCAAAGTACGATGTACCTAAAGCAAATGAGACATTAATAGTATCATACCCTGCGGTTGAGACGGTCTTTTGGATCCATCCACCTTTCTTCATCTTAACACATATACCATATTTTGGTGAATCGAAAGACTTTGTGGTGACTTCATTGGTAATCCAACCGGAAATTCCAGTATCAAATGTATCAGAGAATAACGTTCGGGGCAGAACGGATAGAACCCCACCTGACGTCCTCTTCCATTCAGCAATGAGGACATTGGTTTTTTCATCGACAACACGTACCGTTACCGGACCTTCAACTCCCTCTGCTGTGATCAGAGACGTTATGTCATTCGTGATTTTGTACGTGCCGGCACTGTTGTATACGTACAGGGTGGAACCCGGACTGAAGAGATGAAGCCCTAGGACTGGCAGGGCACGATGACTGCCCGATGCGGTATCAAGATAAATTCCAATTTGATTGTCCTCGTGACCAGTCTGGTTCAGGCATCCGGTTTCACCACCCTGATTGCATATCCTGATAAACCCTTTATTTCCGATCTCGGGATCTGTGATGTCAATAGCAATCAACGCAGATTTCTGCGGCACCACCACCATGCCGAGAATGGTAACGAGGAAAATACCTGTTATGATCACAACAAGACTCGTGATCAGGATCACAGACATGATTTCAGACAGTGCTTGTTCATTGTTCATAAAAAACCCCGGTTATCCATCTATGTGCCAGACGGGAACGGTCATGGGAATAGTCTTACGACGACTTGTCAAGTGCCACAAAGACCACCTGCCAGGTCTCTCGTTCAATCCGTAAGATTTGTGTAATTCAGGCAATTGCATCGTCACCATTTTTTCTAAAATGATTGATTACTCCAGCAGAGGAAGAGATCCCGTCACTATGCAGGAATATGTGACCGGGAGACATTCCGTTTCTAAAAAAAACGGATTTCGCCGTTTTCAAGCCCATAGGTTTGTGCCATCTTCGGCGATCGGGGTTGTCGTGAAAACCGGTAAACCGGTTTTCCTTATGCGGGGATTGAACCTGATTGGTTCATTCACGAAATTTGGCGGGATGAAAAGCTGGAACGACCTTCTGTATTTTTTTATAAGACATGCTTTGGCTTAACGATTTCGATCTGATTCCCCCGACCGATTGGGAAAAAGTACTGCACGGCATATGGAGAGAAACCCATTGAACCGTTGTTTCACTCGCTACACATCCAATCAGAAATGTTTTGGATTATGGGGATTTGAGATATCCCTCAATGGCTTCCTTCAACTGTTTTGGGGTGACGGGTTTCATGAGATAAATCTTGAATTGTCCGCGATATTTCTGCGCTTCCCCATCCGTGATCGCCTTCCCGGTGACCATGAAGACCGGAATGTCTTTTTTCGCAGGTGTGTTCTTGATCAGCGTGAGGGTCTGCCAGCCGTCCATCGGTTCCATCATGATATCGAGAAGGATCAGATCCGGCTGGTTTTTCTCGAGGAGGGCAAGACATTCTTCCCCCCCGGGAGCAGACAAGGTCGTATATCCGGCAATGGTGAGAAATGTCGTGAACAATTCACGGATATCCGCATTATCATCGACGATGAGAATAGTGGTCATGAACCTGATGCTCCTGTTGTGTTACGCGCTGCGCCATCCAGGGTCGTATTGTTCGTGTGCAATGAAATCACCGGGGATATTTAAGTATTCGACAAGTGTTGGAGGATATTAATCAATCCCACCGGACCTGAATACGAGTATGAATAATGGTTTGTTATGGGAGCGTTTTAGTGTTGTGTTTGTGATCCGACAGAGAGGATGGGGATTGTGTTGACTATTAACTGGTCGTGTAAGAACATTGGCTAAAAGTTCCTACCGGGCAAAATTATCTACAGGTTATTATATCAATTTTGTTAATCTGAAGATATCGGTACTTCAGCAAAGAGAGAAAGGAATTTTTATGCAGAAG
>JAQTSH010000123.1 GCA_028711405.1 Methanoregula sp. | reverse complement strand
GCCGAGCACATCATAAACCCGTTCCAGTTCGGTATCCGTTGCTGCTTTAACCCATTCCTCTGCGGGCGGGCGGTCGAGCGTGTTCAACTGGACCTGATCCGGCTGGATTCGATCGATCGCCTCACGCAGACCCGCGAGTTCCCCTTCGGTGGAATTCACCCCGGGGATGACGAACACTTCGAGCCAGAGTGCACCGGAGTACATCTTCCGGAACTGCACCATCCCCTCGATGATATCATATATCCTGAGCGAGAGGTGGGGACGGTGGATACGCTTAAAGGTCTTCTGGGATGCTGAGGTCAGGGTCGGGATCACCCGGTCGGCGCGGAGGAGTGCGGCTCGCACGTCCGGATCGGTGAGAAGACTGCCGTTTGTAAGAACGCTCACCGTGTATTCCGGAAATTCGGTCTTCACCTGCCGGATAACGTCCCCGATCACGAGGGAGAGCGTCGGTTCTCCGGATCCGGCGAGCGTGATCGAATCGAGATGCGGACGGGTGGCGAGCACGGTCCGTAGTTCTGAGATCACATCATCTGCGGGAAAAAATGCCTGCCGCGTCACGGTCCGGTGCGTGGTCGGTCCGCATTCGCAGTACGCACAATTGTACGAGCAGTACTTGAACGGGACGAGATCGATCCCCAGCGACAGTCCGAGTCGCCGCGAGAGGACGGGTCCGAAGCAGTGCCGGGGCGTCATCAGGCGTCCTGCGTGGTCTCGCACAACAAAAATTTCCCCTTAGTTCCGCGTGTCGGTATCGTTTTCCCACTCCCGTTCGAGATTTGACGCGAGGATTTGAATCGCTTGTGCTGCGGGGGATGATCCATCTGCCGTGACAGGCACGCCGTTTCTCACCGATGCGATGACCGCTGCATCGAACGGAATCATTCCGATCACCGGAATGTTCCCGGCTTGGCACCAGGTTTTAATCGTCTCAGACAGCGCCGGATCGAGATCGAACCGGTTGATCGCGACCGCGATCCGGGGGTGGAACTGTCGTGAAACAGCGACGACCCGTTTGAGATCGTGCAGCCCGGAGACGCTCGGCTCAGTGACGATCAGCACATGATCGACACCGCTGATGGTCGAGATGAGCGGGCAACCGGTGCCGGGCGGACCATCGATCAAAAACAGGTCCCGGTCCGGGTTCTCTTCCTGCGCCAGTTTTTTTACAGCGTGGACGAGCAGCCCGGAGTTACCGGCACCCGGGACGAGCCGGGCGTGCACCAGCGGTCCGTGTTCGGTCGCGGAATACCGGATCTCTCCGGTCTGGCGGGGCTGCATGCTGATGGCGGTTGCCGGGCAGACATACGCGCAGATGGCACATCCCTCACAGCGGAGCGGGTTGACATGATACCCGTTGCTGTCAAAATCCACCGCTGCGAACCGGCAGTGCTCTGTGCATTCCCCGCACTGCACACAGAGCGCCGGATCGATGACCGCTGCTTTCATGCCCATGAACGGTTCTGTCCGGATCAGTGTCGGGCGAAGGACAAGTTCGAGGTTCGCGGCGTCCACGTCACAGTCCGCAAGCACGAGGCTTTTTGTCTGGAGATGTGCGAGCGCTGCGGTGATCATCGTCTTTCCCGTCCCGCCTTTCCCGCTGATGACTGCGAGCCGGATCATCGGTTCACCCCGGCGAGCGCGCTGCACCGGGTAAAGAGGGCGAAAAATGCCTTCTGCCATTCCGGTCGGTGCTGGCAGAGCAGATCGCCCCTGCCCTGGATTGCGGCGATATCCCGGTCGAAGGGGATGGTCATCAGTACGTCAAGGTCATGCCCGGCGCAGAAATCAAGGGTTTGTGCGTCTTTGCCATCGCTCCGGTTGATGACGATGCCTGCGGGAATTCCGAGCCGTTCAGCCACATCGACTGCGAGGCGCAGGTCGTGCAGACCAAAGGGAGTGGATTCGGTCACGAGAATACAGGCATCACACCCGTCCAGCGCCTCGACAACCGGGCATGATGTGCCGGGTGCGGTATCGCAGATAACGATGGGATCGGCTGCTGCCAGTTCTTTTGCCGCCCGGATGATTGGTACCGCATGAGGGTTCCCGGTGTCGAGCATGCCGGTGAAAAGTTTCAGGTTGCTGCGCGGCAACGACGTGGCAATGGTCCCGATCCGCCGGGGGTGTTCGTGGATCGCACCCTTCGGGCACACATACGTACACCCGCCACAGGAGTGGCAGAGTTCCGGAAAGAAGAGGGCCCGGTCGCAGAGCACGGTGATCGCACCGAACTGGCAGAACTCCCCGCACCGTCCGCAGTGATCGCAGACGGTTTCATCAACCACCGGGACCGGTACGGTCACGTCCGTGGTCGTGGCTGGTGCCGGAAAGAAGAGGTGGAGATTGGGCTCTTCGACATCGCAGTCAACGAGCGTTACCGGCACTGTCCACGCGAGCGTGAAGGCAAGATTTGCCGCCACCATACTCTTCCCGGTCCCGCCTTTCCCGCTGGCGACAGCGAGTTTCATCGTCTCTCCCTGTGAATTGTCATCGGTTTTCTCCAGTAGGTTGTGCTGATGAGATGCTCCCTACCCTTCCCGTGCGAGAGTGTTGTTGGTGAACCGGGCGAGTGCGTCCTTAACCGGTCCGCCGTCGCGATACGTGTACATCGCAATTTTTGCTGCGACGAGGACTTCACGGGCATTCCCGCCGACCTGTCCGCTGATCAGTGCCTGTATGTCATGCGCGATCAGCAGCTGGGCGGCTTTTGGACCCACGCCCCCGGCGCCGGCGGCATACGGGTTCTGCATCGCCTCAAATGATCCGGTCTCGCTGTCAACGAGGATAAAATACGGTGCTCGCCCGAATCTCTCTTCAACCTGGGATGCCAGGGTTTCGCCTTGTGCGGTGATACAAATCTTCATGGTTTCAATCCCTGATTATTACTCATATGCGCAAAATAGAATAACCTATGTATTCAGGCAGGAGTATTGTCGGGAATCGCAACCAGTATCATTGCCGTGTATGTATCAAACCGGCGCGGAACCTTTGAGGTGATGCACGGTGAATACCCGGAACTCTTTCACAGAGATTGACAACCGCGTGATCGTGCACGAAAAAAGGAAAAAAATTGGATTGGATTGATCTTACCTTGCCGGTATGATCAGTGAGCGCTCTCCCGCGGGCATGAACTCGCGGATTGCACCCTTCGCGAACTCGCGGCGTGGCTCTGAGAAGTCGAACTTGAGCGACGGGTCGGCGAACGTGATCTTCATCAGCGGGGAGAGAGTCCAGGCGTCCTGGCGTCCATAGTGGGCGGCAGCGGCGATGGCGGCGTATTCTCCCTGGTGTCCGACGTTCATGGCGTAGTTCGGGTAGTTTGGTCCACGGAGTTCGCCGATACAGCCCTCGTCGGGTCTGATCGACATACAGTTCGCGGAACCGCACTGGTCCTGGAGGTCGTAGCCGAAGAAGCCGAGACGTGACCAGCCTTCCTTGTGCATGAGCATCGACATGTACCAGCCGTTTAACCCTGCGTTGGAGTTTGCCGTTGCAAGGGATGCGGAGATACCGGACGCTGCTGCGAGGACGGATGCACGCTGTGAACCGCCGAAGTGGCTCTCGAGCGTGGTCGGGAACTGTTCGTACTGCTCCATACCGTAGAGGGTGACTTCGGATGCAATGTCAGTGACTGCTTCCTGGGTCGCCTTTGCCTTGCCGAGACCACCATGGTTCTTCTTGACGTAGTCAAGACCATAGTAGCAGTAGTCGTCAAGGATGTTGTCGGTGTATGCAGCGGTTGCATACTGGGTGAATCCGACACCACCGGACATGTAGGATCCGAGCCAGATCTGGTCGAAGAGCATGGTACCTGCACCGACGACTTCAAGGGATGCCTTGACGGGGTCGTTCGGGTACTTGCGGTCTGCCTGGATCATATCTGCGAAGTGACCGAACTTGATGCCACCTGGCTCGTTCGGACCACGGGCACGGCGGGCGGGCAGGATGTCTGCCATCTGGATAACACCAGCGTGCTTTGCAGCGAATGCGAGGTCAGCAACTGCTGCCTCACCGGCGCACATCTTGTACGCTCCGATAAAGGACATACCAATCTGCATCGCAGACCAGCGGGAGGTGGTTCCACCATCACAAGTCCTGCTGACGGTTGTGGGGATGTGCACTGCCTGCCACATCGACTTGCCGACCGCTGCCTTGAGGGCTGCTGCACTCTTGGCGGGGAAGAGCTTGTCGAGGTTTAAGACAAACTGGGGCTCGAGGTCGTCTGCCATCTCGTCGTCACCAGTGAAGACCTTGACGTAACAGTCTTCAGTGAGTGCCGGGTGGGTCTCGACCATGTGTTCCTGGACGACGGCTGCGCCGGGCATCGCGTGGTTTAACACGTGGAGGTACTCGTTGATGGTTTCGGGGGTAACTTCCTTACCCAGACGCTTCTGGAGCGTGTTGTGGGCGAGGTCAAGACCGACGATGATGGTCCTCCTGATATCATCCCACATCTGCTGCATCGCAGCGTTGTTGACGAAGTGCAGGTCATCGCCTTCGACAAAGACGCCGGTGCCGGAAACTTCGTAGGTCATCAGCTGGCGCTGACCGAGCGGGATACCACCACAGTGGCAGCGGACGGGGTCATAGCTGGAGATGCCACGGTCCATCGCGACTTTCTGTCCTTCCTTTAAGAACTCAAGCTTCCTGGGGGACTGTGCAAGACCTTTGCGCTCGTAAACGGTTGAGGTTGCGGTTGGGTCTTCTGCAAACTTTGTCTTCATTGCCTTCAGGAAGAGCTTCTGGGTCCTTTCGATTTTTGCTGCTTTTGCCATCTAAATCACTCCTTTGGCATGAAGCCGTATTTTACCCTCAGCGCGTGGATGCGCTGGATGTATTCAACGTACTCGGGGTCGTCGCGGAAGCCCGTGCCTACGAGCGAGTGGTACATCGTGGTGTGTGCTTTTAACCACTTTGCGTCTGCCGGCTTGCCGACCTTGACTTCAGCGTCCAGGGGTACACCGACCTGGTCCTTGACGTACTTCACGACGCCTGCCTTCTTGTCGAGGACAAAGCGCTGGAGCATGTCGAACATCATGCCGTTCTCATCGAGACGGAGGGAGTGCCCGTGCACCGTGCAGCCACGGATGCCGGTAAGTGCTGCATCGAAGAGCTCAGTGTTGATGAGTTCCTTTGCATACTTTTCGAGGTCACGCTCACGGCACTCGACAATCTGACGTCCTGAGAGAGTACCTGGGTCAATGCCACGGAAGCGGTATGACTCAAGGTAGGATCTCTGGTAGGGCTGACAGGGTGCGTTGTACATCGAGTCGGTGAACTGGATGTAACGGACACGGTCGCCTGCCTTTGCGCCGTCGGTGGGGGTCACGAGCTTGCGGATCGGGCATGCTGGCTCCTGCTGCTCAGAGAGCGGTGGGTGTGCCGAGGGGTATGCCGAGCCGGGTGCACGGTGTCCCATGACGAGAACGACGTCCTTGTCGGTGACATCACGAAGCTTTTC
>JAQTSH010000122.1:3793-5483 GCA_028711405.1 Methanoregula sp. | reverse complement strand
GTAACCCCCACTTTGCTAAGAATACCCCGCTCGAACTGAACTTCTGGGTTCGATTGTTACCAAAGTCCGCAACGTAGACATTGCCTGATGAATCAACTGCGACATCATGGGGATATGAGAAATCCCCGTCTTTTAATCCCAGTGAACCCCACTTCGTTATAAACGCCCCGGCTGAATTGAACTTCTGGATCCGGCTGTTTTCGGTATCAGCGACATAGACATTACCTCCGGAATCGACTGCAACACCATGGGGATATATGAAATTCCCGCCGAATGACCCGGATCCATTCCATGTTGAAATAAATGTATAATCATCTGACAAATTTGTCACATGGATATAATCCGGTTTAGTGAGGCTGTTAGTTCCCGTAGAGTTGGTTGCGATCAGGGAAACGGTGTAGTACCCGATGCTGGCATAGGTGTGTACAGGGTTCTTTTCGGTGGATGTACTCCCATCTCCAAGATTCCAGTTCCAGCTGGTCGGCGTGTTGGTTGAGGTGTCCGTGAATGTGACCGTTAACGGTGCGGTGCCGTAGGTCGGAGTGCCGAAGAAGTTGGCGACCGGAGCCGGAGCCGCATACGTGAAGCGGTCGACTGGTGAAGTGGCAGATGTGCCGACGGGTGTGGTGACCGTGACGTCAACCGTTTCGGCTGCATGTGCCGGGCTGGTCGCTGTAATTGAAGTAGCGCTGTTAATCGTCCAGCTGGAAGCTGCTGTGCTGCCAAACTTTACTGAAGTTGCTCCGGTAAAGCCGGTTCCGGTAATGGTGACTGATGTACCACCAGCAGTCGTGCCGGATACCGGTGAGATGCCGGTGACGGTCGGGGGGATATTTGCAAGGTGGAAAACGGTGACACCATAGTGTGCCATACCGCTGTAAGAACCCCCCCAGGTCATCGTGTGATCGACATAATCCCAGGTATCGTGGACAATGAGTTGATTCGTCCCGCTATACCCCACCCCGAGCATGGTATGACCGTCAATCTGGATAAGAACCGGATACCCGGCATCGATTTCAGCTTTGTATTGAGTATACGTGAACCCCTGAGTATTACTATTATACCCGAAAATATACTGGTTGTAATTCGAGATGACTACATAGCCACGGGATTCTGCGAATAACTTCATCCCATGGGCTCCATCCCGCTTATGTGAACTTTCACTCCCCGTGTAGTCTTCCAGGGGTGCACCGTTGGGATCGAAGAAAAACCTTGTTCCACCATCGCTGGTTTGCCAATTCTGGTACTGGCTGGTACCCATAAAGTCTCCTACACTATCCTGGGGCGAATGTTCTATCCAGTGACTATAATAAGGATCTACTGTGGAACCAGACGCAGAATAATAATCATCGACATGCCCCTTCGATGTACGACCATCGAGACCATTTTGGGATGCACTCAGCGGACACTGACCCTGTCCCTCCGGTGATGTTCCCCACATGGAATTATCCGTCGGGAAGACACCGCCGTTTGTCGGACCGGTATACATATTCGTGTACCCGGTACGGTCATAATAACCGAATAGCATGGTGGCAGATGTGGCTGAGCATCCGTAAGACCAGCGAAGTGTTGGGACATCGGCACCATTCAGGATATACGCAGATTTTTCCGTTAGACTGGGGAGATTCGCATTTATTTCCCAGGTTAGTGGAGGAAGACCTGGACCTATCTCACGCTCGTCAATCTGATT
>JAQTSH010000122.1:0-3693 GCA_028711405.1 Methanoregula sp. | reverse complement strand
TGTGTCGTGCGAGAACATTGGAGTTAAAAACATAACCAGCAATCATACCAGGACACCATTCCTTTCGATAAACATCATGTTTTACTTGCTACACGAAAAACCTATTTGAAGGGTTATATAATCTGGTTTCAACAATACTTTCGATAGCAACACATGATTATGAGTCTGAATCTGACAAATACGAGCTGAATTGAACATCGGAATCCCCTTGAAGTCATATCCCCTTGAATTGGTTGTTGACAGTCGGGTCAAAGTAAATGGACTTTTGACAAATTTGAGTAAACACATACAAAGCATGGAGGTATCTGGACGATCTGAATGCCAGCAATTTTCAGGTGCTGCCTCAAGAACGCATATGAGTACAGCACATTCCCAGAACAGAAATCATTTATCGACCCGGTGCATTCAGATCAGTAAAGAGAACGGGCATGATGCCAGCATGCGACGAGTACACCTCGTATAAATGCGATGTAAGCCGTTTACATAAGAGGCGTCGCTTAATTGACGATAATTTATCATACGCAATGAAAGTCGCGAGATCAAATTTCAAAGGAAACGCCGGATTGGATTGAACCATGAAACCCAGGACTATTGCCGCAGCGATCATCCTCCTACTGCTGTTCATGCTCGTACCTCCGGTTTCCGCCACGGTCACCTTTGTCACAAGCTGGCATGACACAATCACCAAAGGGGACACGGTCACACTCACCGGCACCGGATTCTCGAACGGTACCGTATCCATCTGGGTGATCGGTCGGAATTATCTCGACACAAGAACTGCCATCCCGGACAGGAGAGGAAACTTCTCGTTTGTGTTCAAACCGGAAGACACACGGAAATTTTCAAGCGGGCAGTATGCAATTCTTGTGCAGGATCCCGGGCAGAATGCTGCGGTCGAGATCGAACCCTTTGTGTGGGACGAAGGGATAAAGATCGCAAACCGGGGAAAGATCGTCACAGACATTGGTAAAAAGGAGAACCTCGGCGCGTTTGTCCGGGAGGAAGTGGATCAGATTCTCCAGACCACTAACCGTTCTGATGTTGACGACATCATCACCCCCTACTATTACTATATCGAAGAACCCGTCGTGCACTTCGATGCAGTGACCGGCTCAGGCACAGCATCCCGCTTGCCTGGTCTCACCACGGGCGATAAAGTGGTCGTTTCCGGGACGACCAACGTCGGAGTAGAGAACCAGCTCCGGGTCGAGATCAGGAACCAGACCTCCAGAGCGCTCATCATCGCGGGATCGGTCCCGGTCGTCTCCGGCTCGATCAAGAACCGCTGGTCATACGAACTGGATGAACCGGGCTTACAGGAAGGCGAATATTTCATCACCGCCGGATGGTTGAAGGGCAGTACCGGGGGAACCGGATCCGCGTTGTTGACGGTTGCACAAGAACCCCCGCCGCCGATGGACAGTCCTGCCGCAGCTCACGGACTGGACTCGGAATTCGATATCTTCCTCCCGGTGCTCATCAGCGCCGTCGCACTCGCAATCATCGGCATCATCATCCTCGCATCGGTCCGGAGATAATTCCCCCTTCTGTGTATCGGAGATCCCCAGTAGCGCAGAGATCGAAAAAGCCGTGAACAAAAACCATATATCGGTGTCACACGGCAGCATCAGCAATCAGTGTGCTGACCCGGTTGTAATCCGTATGGGGGATCGGGTATCACATGAACAATGATCATGCCGATGAATCGAACCGTGCGATCATATAAACGAGACAACGGTCTGCATCAGAAAAAGATGAACGTTGTAAAATTTTCGCCGGATCCTGCCAATCCGGCAGGGAAAAAGAAATGACCGGGTGCTTCAGCACTTGTCACAGAGATACCGGATGTGTACATCCGCGTACCGCATATCCCCAATGATCTGCTTTTTTGCATGCCGGAAAAAGAGCCGTTGGCACTTCGCGCACCGCTTGGGCTTGATGTGATCCCACGGTCTCATGGGAATGCCAAGCACAAAATCGGTCTTTGTCCATTCAGCGGGAGGCTTATCGGCATTCTCTTCGTACGCAGCGACGAACTCCATGATCTGGTGGGGGGGAACTCCCATGTCGACGAACTTCTTGAAGACAAAGTAATTGAAGATCAGCCATGAGAGGTCAGACCTGTCAAGGACTCCATCATAGTCCCCGAACACCTCATCAAAATCCTCAAGTGCGCAGCCGCAGAGCGGGCATTTGCCCCCCACGAGCTCATCGAGGAAAACCTCTTCCTGGCACCCCGGACAGGTGGTGTGCGGGGCGTGCATGCGTGATGTCATATGATCTCCAGTAAATAAAGGCAGATATAGTTAGAAATACCGGGGTGTACAGGCATTCGTGCACACCATTTTGTCGGTCAATTATTGATCGGGAAGCCACTTATAGGTATCACCAGTGCAGGTAAAACCGGCAGTAATCCCTGGAGGGGGATACCTCCTTAACAGGGGAAGTGCCTATGGGGCGCCCACCCGGATCAGCCTGATTCCATTTCCTGCGGTTCCATGACAAGCGTCCCGAAGATTACTTTCTCGAGGACCTGCGCGACAAACTTGATCTGCATGGCTCGTTCCAGATCCTCGTTCCGGTGGATGTCCGCGTAGAGCTGGAGGCGCAGGAGCGCAAACCGGAACCGGTCCAGTGCCTCATCATCGAGTTTCATCGCGTCCCGGTAGACCGGTTCAAGGAGATCGGGAAATGCCTGCGGGTCCTGCAGGCACTCGATCACACCGGTATAAATCGGGAGAGGTTCCTCTTTTCCGGAGAGAATCCGCAGGTAATCCATCAGATTATCCCGGAACGACTTTTATCAGTTGTTCCATCACGGCATCGACACTCGCCCAGGTCGCGTTCTCTCCCGTTGCACCCGCACGGCGGATGATGAACGGACGCCCTTCATCCCCTGCCTTGCGCATCTCGATATCGATCGGGATAGCGCCAAGGAACGGAACATCGAGTTCTTTTGCGATCTTCGCCCCGCCGCCTTTGCCGAAGATATCGATCGCCTCACCGCAGTGAGGGCAGAGCATCCCGCTCATGTTCTCGACAATCCCGATGACCGGGAGCCCGAGTTTCTGGATGAACTTTGCCGCTTTGCGGGAATCGAGCGTTGCCACATCCTGCGGGGTGGTAACGATCACGGCACCCCGGACATTCGGAGCCAGTTGCGCGATCGTCAGTGCCTCGTCCCCGGTGCCGGGCGGCAGGTCGACCACAAGATAATCGAGCGAGCCCCAGTTCACTTCAGTGAGGAACTGGTTGATCGCCGCCATCTTCATCGGACCACGCCAGATGATAGGAGTGCTCGTATCCGGGAGCAGAAATGCCATCGAGATGACCGCGAGCGTACCGGTGACATGCACCGGCTCGATCTTTTCTCCTAGAACCGCAAGCTTGTGATCTTCGATACCGAGCATCTTCGGGATATTCGGACCGTGCATATCGAGGTCCAACAAGCCAACATGGTACCCGTGGCTTGACAGGGCATAGGCAAGGTTCACCGAGACCGTGGACTTCCCGACGCCCCCTTTGCCGGACAGGACCATGATCACATGTTTGACATCAATCGCTGCCTTGGGGGGGAGCCCGGGTTTTGCATCCGCGCAGTTCGCGGCGCTGGCGCAGCCTGAACACTCATGAGAGCACTCTTCATCGTTCTTTTTTTTGCTGGAATCAGGGGTCGTATTTTTTTTCTCCATT
>JAQTSH010000121.1 GCA_028711405.1 Methanoregula sp. | reverse complement strand
GAAACGCCCGTGTGATGAGGAGAGTTTCCGTGAGATATCCGGCGTGGGAGCGTTCAAACTGCGGAAGTATGGACCGACGTTTATTGCGGCGATCCGGGATGAAGAGTGAGACTTTTTTCGCAAAAGGGCGGAAGGTAGATAGGATAGCATTACCTGGATACGTGTCTGCGTGTGTTTCCGTGCCCGATGTATTCAGGTAGTGCGGCAGAACCGGACACCACTCATTGCCGGGCGTCGTTTCCCGTCGTAAAACCGCTCCCGGCATTCTCCTTTGCCGCGTGGTATTCCAGGAGCCTCCGCACCTCGTCCGCCGCCTTCTGTTTATCAGCGAATCCTGTATAGAGGATGCGTATATTGTCGATGTCATCCTTGAGATACGCCGCTTCGCTGTACAGGATGAGCATCAATTGGTTATCCGGCCCAAAGAGGTGCTCCTCGTACTCCCCTTTCATGTACCGTTCCCGCTGCTGTTTTGTCGGTGCTGCATACTTATTCTCGTACCGGAAGACGCCCATTTTAGTCCACCCCACTCACAGATTGTTTGCACGCGACAGGGTAATGAAGGTACCGTATACGGAACTCGTCCTGTCAACACCGCTCATGCGTGAACAGCTCCATCATCACCGATCAGGCTCCTTCCAAGGAGTGAAGGGGATCCCCGTACAGGCACACAGGGTCTGTGCGTTCCCGCGAAACACGATCATCACCGGATTAAATACAAAGAGTAATAAAAAATGAGCGTACTGGTACTGATTGATACTAGACCAGGACACTGCAATCAGTACCCCTCAGCATCGAAGGACACCCCCCTGTCAAAAAGAATGAAAAACAACAGGAATTCGATCCCATGAAACCGATAGTATTTGTATTGTGTATTCTCGCATTGACTGCTGTACTGGCATCTCCGGTATCTGCCGTGGGGGATCCCACCGTCACGATCACGGATTACCGTGTAAATCCATCCGTGCTCATGCCCGACAGTATCGGGACCATCGTCATCACCATCAAGAACACTGCCACGAGCGCATCGATACAGGAGAATACCGGCGCCAGTGCAACAACAGCCGGGACATCCACACCCGGCACAACAAAGGTCACGGACATCAACGTCAACATTGAGAATATCAAACTGGAGGGGAACGGCATCATCGTCCTCTCGAAGGATTTCCAGCGCGTCGGTGAGATAGGACCCGGACAGTCGATCCCGATCACCTTCTCTGTGCAGGCTCCATCGGACAGCGGCATGTATTTCCCTGAAGTCTGGATTGACACCACCGGAGGCAGGAGCACGCGGTACCCGATTCCCGTCAATGTGAACACTGCCATTGGCATCCAGAAACAGGCGATCCTGATCCTGGACACGTCGCTTGGCGGGGCAGCAAACCCCGGTGAAGAGATACCGCTGACCCTCACGATCCGGAATGCAGGACAGACCCTTGCCGATGACGTCACCGTAAAAATCGAAAATATGAGTACTGTTGTCGCCCCGAAGAATGCTGACCTCTACCATCTCGGCATCATCAATGCCGGAGAACAGGAGGCAACCCAACTGGTCTTACTCTCGGATAAGAAGGCATCCGCAGGTCTCGTCCGGATCCCTGTGACGATCCGGTACAACGCGATAGACGGGGTTCCCCGCACCCAGTCAACCGGGATCGACCTGATACTAAAAGGGAAAGCGGAACTGGGTTTTGTGTCCGTGGACACGAGCCCGCCCCGCGTGACGGAAAACACACCGTTTGACCTCACGATCCGGATCGAGAACACGGGAACCGGTGAGGCAAAACAGGTCTCTGCGAAAATAGACCTCCCGTCAGATGGCACACGGGAGGCGTTCATCGGCAAGATCAAGCCTGGCAACGATGCACCGGCAATATTCCTGCTCCAGGGGACCGGCGCAGGGAATTATCCCTACAACCTGACGGTCACGTATACCGATGACATGGGTGTGCACACGCTGACCCGGCAGATGCATATGTGGGTGCCGGCAAACGACAATTCAGGAAATATCCTTGTCGCGCTCATCATCCTTGTCATCTTCGGGCTCGTGGTCTACCGGTACTGGTACCTGCCAAAAAAGAACGGGGACGGAAAACTCCCATGGGTAAAAAAGAATTAAAGGTCGCGTTCCTGCTTGCACTGCGCTCCCTCCAGCGGGGGAGCAAGTCAAGTGTGATCCTGACCGTCATTATTATTGCCATGTGCTTCACCAACATGATCTTTTTACCGTCGATGTTGAACGGTATCGGGCAGAGCATAACAAAGCAGATCATGGACTACGAGACCTCTGATGTCATCGTAGACCCGAAGATTGGGAACCAGTACGTGGAGGACAAGGATGCGAAGCTCGCACTCATCAACGGCATGTCCGGAGTGCAGCGGGCTTCGCCCCATTACTCGAAGGCGGCGACGCTGAAGTACCGCCAGCGGGTGTTAGGGGTCACCCTGCGGGCAATCACACCCAAAGACGAGATGCTGGTCTCCCCCCTCTATACGAAGATGGTCGCCGGCAGTTATCTCGGGGAAGGGGATACCGGCGAGATCATCCTCGCCAAGCCGGTGGCTGGCGATCCCACGATCAAGCGGGAGGATGAGTTCCAGCCATCCCTTGGCGGTGTGCGGGTCGGGGACTCGATCACGGTCGAGTTCGCCAACGGGTTCACAAAGGACTACCGGGTAAAAGGGATCTACTACACCGGCTGGTACGTGGCAGACGCGACCGGGTATATCACCTGGAGCGATATGGAGCAGGTAGAGGGAAAGACGCTCGAAAATGCGGAGTATATCACGGTCAAGGCGAAGCCCGGGTACACGGAGAAGTTCATCAAGAACGAGCTCATCCAGTACGGTATCCCGGACCGGGTCCAGACCTCTACTGATGTGCTCGCCAAGAACATGGGACGGATACTCCAGAGTTATGCCATCATAAATGTCGTCTCCATGTTCGTTTCCGTGATCATAACCGTCGTTGTCCTCTTCATCATCATCACGATCAAAACAATAAACAGCCGCAGGCAGATTGGGATCCTCAAGGCAATCGGCGTAGACAAGGAAGTGATCATGCACAATTACGGTTTCCAGGTGATCATCCTTGCCGTCTTAGGCATCATCCTTGGGATCATCATAGCACTGCTGCTGAATGTGTATATGACGTATAACCCGATTGTGACTGCGGATTGGACAACCTCACTGTACATGACCCCGATGGACCTGGCGATAAACTCCCTCATCCTATTTATTGCTGCCATTGTTGCCGGCTACCTGCCTGCCTACCAGGTCTCCCGTGAGGATATTCAGTCTGCGATGAGGGCTTGATATGATCCGGATCACTGACCTTCGGAAAATTTACCAGATGGGGGATGTCGAAGTACGAGCACTCGATGGTGTGACAACCGACATCGCGAAAGGGGAGTTTTTGGGGATCATGGGGGCGAGCGGGAGCGGGAAGACCACGCTCCTGCATATGCTGGGGCTCCTGGACGAACCGACGTCCGGGCAGATCGTGATTGAAGGGACTGATGTTTCTCAGCTCACGGATCACGAGAAGACGATGTTCCGGCTCTACAAGCTCGGGTATGTGTTCCAGGATTATGCGCTTGTTCCGGATCTGACGGTCATGGAGAATGTCACCCTGACCGCCATGTTGCGGAAGGACAGGACGGAAGAGCAATACCGGAAGGAGGGGTCTATCGTTCTGCAAAAGATCGGTCTCTTTGATCGCAGGGATCATCTCCCGCGGGAGTTGTCCGGCGGTCAGCAGCAGCGGGTCTCGATTGCCCGCGCGATGGTGAACAAACCCGACATCCTCTTTGCGGATGAACCGTGCGCAAACCTCGATTCGGAAAATTCCCGGATGGTGCTCGATCTCTTCCGCGAGATCAATGAGGAGATGCAGCAGACCATCGTGATGGTCTCACACGAAGAATGGCACAAGAACTACTTCCACCGGATTATCCACCTTAAAGACGGAAAAATTGTCAGTGATGGGGATAACCAATGAGGGAATGAGCGGCAGGTTCATTCCCCGTGTGTCATACTACCGAATCCAGCGCGATCGAGACCGCGTAGATGAGCATCGTGAGATGGAAGAGCGGGAGCACGGCAAGCGCTGCTGCCGGTGTCTTGTTCTTTGCGATCACGAAGTTCGCCCGGGCGAGTAACACAAGCCCGATAAGAAACCCGGCGCGGGCGATCCACCCGAGCCGGACCGCGAAGACAATTGCCATCACCGCGTGGATGACCGTGAAGGCAGCAATCCAGGTGGCAGTACCCTTGAGCCCGTACAGGGTCGTGGGCGTGTTCATCCCGCGCGCACGGTCGTTCTCAAGGTCGATGGCGTCATTCGCTCCCAGGTGCGCAAGGGCAAAGGGATAGAAGAAGAGGAAGTACAAGAGCGCCAGTATATCAGGGCTGCCAAGGCAGAGATACCCGGCGACCGGGAAGAGGGCAAAGTCGATGCGCCCGACAATCTGGGCGACCGGGACGGTCTGGTGCCGTTTTTTTACCTGGTAAAAGACCTCAAGCGCGTAACAGCAGACCATGATGCCAAAGACATACAGGGAGTTCGGGTACGGGAGCGTCAGGATGAGACAGGTCGCGATCCCGGCGAGCAGGACGAAGATGGCGAGAGCTGAGCGAGCAGGGATCAGCCCGACGGACAGGGGACGTGTGCCGAAGACGCGCCAGTATTTTGTTAATCCACCGGATTCGACATCCTTTTTGTCGTAGTCCCGGTCGACATAGTCGTTCAAGACAAGCCCGGCTTCAAACCCGAAGAACCCGATCAGTGCCGCCCGGATGAGCCCAACGAGAGAAAAGCCGGGATAGAGGGTTGTCGCGAGGAGATACCCGGACGAGAAGAGGAGGATCCACGCAAAGAAAAACTGGAGGCGTAAAAGATCGATATATGCCCGAAGGGTTCTGTTCATGAAAAAGGGTTGATGTAAGGTGTATTAGGTGCTTTGGTCGGCAGGGGTACCGGATTTTTTGGTTCTCGTGCGGGGAGGTGGGCGGCTGAGGAGGTTCTTCTTGTCCGGGATAATTCGATCAACTCAAGGTACCGGTCCACAACCGGGCGTGCTCTTTCCCGCGAGCCTTGCGGTTCACTCTCCCCTCACGCTGTATATGGGGGGGTCGGATTGATATCAGTCGCACCCGGAATGAACCGTCTATACGGGTATCTCCCCACCCGGAAAATTCCGGATTTTCCAGGGGGTGCCCCGCGGGCAAAAACCACCCATCCCCATCCGACCCCCCACATGTCCCTTATGAAAAACTGCCAAAAATGTGACTTTTTACGTCGGAGATCTGATCGCTTGAATGGAGGTATGCATGTGGGGGGTCGGATAGGGATGAAGTCCCCGGGGGGATCCCCCCTCCCCCCCAAGGAAATCCCGGTGGGGGGGTACCCCCATGTGCCCACCCGGATATCGGATCAATACAGATGCCTGCAACGCTTCAGATCTCAACCGGTATCCTTCCGGGCAGG
>JAQTSH010000120.1 GCA_028711405.1 Methanoregula sp. | reverse complement strand
TTGCAGGTGGACGGACATCTCTACGGGTACACAACCCCCGGGAACCTGCCGGGGATTCTTGCGGAGTACGGGTGGAGGAGCCATGAAGATTAAATCGAAATCTGACCTCGCAGCCCGGCGCCGGATCGGCGCGGCAAAGATAACCCCCGGTACGCCCCGGATCGCGGTGGGGCTTGCAACCTGCGGAGCTGCGGTCGGCGGCGACAGGATCTACGAACGCCTGCACGAGATTATACAGACCGGCAATCTCGATATCCTGCTCACGAAAGTGGGATGTATTGGTTACTGCAAAGAAGAACCGCTGGTCAACATCACCATCCCCGGAAAACCGCTGGTAATCCTGCACCGGGTGAACGAGGCGGATGCAGACACGATCATCCGCGCGGTTCTCGCGGGGGACGTACTTGATGACAAAGCGCTCTGTCGGATCCCGGCATGGGATCATGTGACGGGACATACGCAACAGTACGGCACGGGGTTTGATCGCATTCCCCTGTACGCGGACGTCCCGTTCTTCCGGCACCAGAAGAAAGTGATCCTGCGCAACGCCGGGCTCATCAACCCGGAGGATATTGACGAGTATATCGCGGTCGGCGGGTACCAGGCAGCGTTTCAGGCACTCACCGGCATGACGCCGGAGGCGGTGATCGATGAAGTCGAGAAGTCCGGGCTACGGGGCAGGGGCGGCGCCGGTTTCCCCACCGGTTTGAAATGGCGGATCACCCGTGATGCACAAGCCGACAAAAAATATATCATCTGCAACGCGGACGAGGGTGACCCCGGCGCGTACATGAACCGGAACGAGATGGAGAGCGATCCCCATATGCTGATCGAAGGCATGATCATCGGCGCGTACGCGATGGGCGTCGATGAGGGTCTGATCTATATCCGGGCAGAATACCCGCTCGCAATCCAGCGGTTGAAACACGCGATCCGCGAGGCACGCGAGGCAGGATTGTTGGGGAAGAACATCTTCGGCACTACGTTCTGCTTTGACATTGAGATTGCAATCGGTGCGGGTGCGTTCGTCTGCGGAGAATCGACCGCGCTTGTCGCCTCCATCGAAGGAAAGACCGGCAGACCCCATCCCCGTCCGCCCCGGCTGACCGATATTGGCGGCGGGCTCTGGGGCAAACCCACGGATCTGAACAATGTCGAGACCTGGTGCAATGTGCCGGTGATCATAAAGAATGGCAGCGGATGGTATGCACAGATCGGCGCGCACGGCAATACCGGCACAAAGGTATTTTCGCTTGTGGGAAAGGTCGACCGGGTCGGGCTCGTGGAAGTGCCGCTCGGCACGTCACTCTCCACGATCGTCTTTGATATCGGGAATGGTGGTGCGGCACAGAAGAAGGTGAAAGCCGTCCAGACAGGAGGACCTTCCGGGGGCTGTATTCCGGTACGGTTATTTGATACGCCTATGGATTATGAGAGCCTGAATAATGCCGGTTCGATCATGGGATCCGGCGGGATTGTGGTCATGGACGAGGAGACGAACATGGTCGATATCGCCCGCTATTTCATCAACTTCGCCACCGGTGAGTCCTGCGGGAAATGCGTTCCCTGCCGGGAAGGGCTCAAGCACACGCTGCTCCTCCTGAACAAGATCCTGGCAGGAAAGGGGACGAAGGCGGATCTCGAGACCCTTGCGATCCTGGTCGATACGATCCAGGCGACGTCGCTGTGCGGACTGGGTCAGACCGCGCCGAACCCGGTGCTGACGACGCTTGCGTATTTCCGGGATGAATACGATGCGCTGGTGAGATCATGATGCCCGTAGGATCAACCGGTATGGATGCCGCAAAAAAACCGGTGACGGTGATTATCAACGGGAGACGGTGCCGCGCGGATGCGGGAGAGCGTATCCTGTCGGTGGCGATCCGTGAGAAGATTGCGATACCGCATCTCTGCTATGAAGCCTCGCTTGATCCGTACGGTGCGTGCCGGCTCTGCCTGGTCGAAGTCATCAAGCGTGGGAAAAACGAGATGACCACGTCCTGCACGTTGTGGGCAACAGAGGGTCTGGACGTGGTGACCGATACACCGGATATTGTGAAACACCGTAACATTCTCTTCGAGCTCTATCTTGCCCAGGCACCCAAATCCGAGATCATTAAAAAAATGGCGGCACAGTACGGCGTCACAAAGACCCGGTTTTTCAAAAAGGTGAACCCTGCGGATCCGCTGGGCAACGCATGTATCCTGTGCGGGTTGTGCGTCCGGGTGTGTGACGAGATCATGGGCGCGGGTGCGATCACGTTTGTCAACCGTGGTCCGTATACGGTGGTGAACACCCCGTTCTCGGAGGTAACCCGTGATTGTCTCGGCTGCGGAGCGTGTGCAAAGGTCTGCCCGACCGGGGCGATCAGGATTGACGACCTGGAGGGGGAACGGGTCATGACCTCCTGGAGTGGGACCCGGGTGCCGCTGGTGCAGTGCCGCGCCTGCGGCAGGTTCTTTGCGCCACAAGCACTGGCGGCAAAAACTCTCGCACGACTCACGCCGGCTTTGGCGGGAGACGTGGCAGCGCTCTGCCCGGAGTGCCGGGGACAACAGATTGCAGAACGGGAGATCCGTGCAAAGACCGGTGGTGCCGGCAACCATGCCTGACATCCTGTCACGCGAAAAAATTCTTTCTGCCGCCCACACACTCCAGCGGAACACCACACAGGGTGACGAGCGCGGGTTCCGGGTGGTGATCACGGGTAAAGGCGGGGTCGGCAAGACCACAATCACCGCTCTTCTCGCCCATCTTTTTGTCCGCAACGGTTTTACCGCGCTCGCGGTGGATGAAGATCCGCAGATGAACCTGCCCTATGCGGTGGGTGTGCCGCGCGAAGAGAGTGCGAGGATCGTTCCGCTGACAAAAAACCTGGATTATATAGAGGAGAAGACTGGTGCCCGGCCCGGCGCCGGGTGGGGGCTTATGCTGACGCTGAACCCGGACGTGTCCGATGTGGTGGCACGGTTTGGGGTAAAAGGACCCGGTGGCGTGAACATTCTCGTAATGGGTACGGTTACGCAGGCGGCGACCGGGTGTCTCTGTCCCGAGAATACGTTGCTTGAAGCGGTCGTCCGGTACATCAACCTCCGGGACGGCGAAGTGATCCTGATGGACACGCAAGCCGGTGTAGAGCATTTCGGGAGATCGATCGCGCAGGGATTTGACCAGGCGGTGCTTGTCACAGATCCAACGTTCAACGCGGTGCAGGTGGTCCGGCATGCGGCGGTACTTGCCCGGGAACTGGGCATCCCCCACATCCATCTGGTGGTCAACCGGGTGAGGAGCGAGAAGGATATCGCGAAGGTCCGGGAGATGCTTGGCGATGCGCTCGCACTTTTTTCTGAGCAGTATTTCCTGCCGTATGATGAGCGTTTGCTTGAATGTGAGCCCACGGTCGAGCCGATGTTTTCTGATGCGACGGGTTCACTGTTTATGGAGCGGGTGAAAGAGATTGAGGGGGCGCTGGAAAAGTACGGGAGGAGGGGGGGTGTTCATCCGTAAATCTTATTTAGTACACTTTAAAGTATTATACTTATGAGTGCCTTCATAAACCGCACCCGTGAGCTTGCCCACATGCAGGAACGGTATGAGAGCGGGAAAGCAGAATTTGTTGTGCTGTACGGACGAAGGAGAGTTGGAAAGAGTGAGCTTATCGATCAGTTCCTCCGTTCACATAACGGAATTCGTGTTCTTGCACTGGAGGAGTCAAAGTTGCTCCAGCTCCGTCGCCTCGCAGCAGATCTCGGCACTTTTTTTTCTGATCCTTTTCTAAAAAAAAACGGATTTTCAGACTGGGACAGTGTTTTTGAGTACCTGCGGATGCATTCCGGAGAACGAGTAGTGATCGCGTTTGATGAATTTCCATATCTGGTCGCGGGAGATGCCTCGCTTCCGTCTCTGTTGCAAGGCGATTGGGATCGCTATCTGAAAGACACCGGTATTTTTCTTATCTTGTCAGGTTCGAGCATCTCGATGATGGAGTCGATCACGATGGCATACCGGAGCCCCTTGTTCGGACGGAGGACCGGGCAGATCCTTCTTCCACCCCTGCGGTTTATTCACGTTCTTGATCATCTGCAGGATATAAAAACTGCAGTGGAGTTCTATGCGGTGTTTGGCGGTACTCCTGCCTACATCATGGCTGCCGATCCCTCAAAGGATATCATGACCAATATCGCAAACCAGATCTTAAGAGAGGATGCCTTCCTGTTCCGGGATGTTGAGTTTGTGCTTCGCTCGGAGCTCTTCGAGCCCCGGAATTATTTTTCCATCCTCTTCTCTCTTGCACAGGGAAATCACAGCATTGGTCTCGTTTGCAACGATACCGGGCTATCAAAAAGTGTGGTGAACAAGTACCTTTCTGTCTTGATGGATCTCCATCTTGTGGACAGAAAGATCCCGGTCACGGAAAGCACAAAGAGCCGAAAAGGTCTCTATTATCTTTCGGATAACCTTTTTGATTTCTGGTTCCGGTTTGTCAATCCGTATCGTGATTCCCTGGAGCGCGGGAATTCAAAAATCCTTCTCGAACAGTTTGTCAAGCCACAGTTTTCCGCCTATGTGGGAAAACATTTTGAATCGATGGTCATGGATCTTTTTGAGTTGTATAACGAGCATTCCCTTCTCCCGTTTGTCTTTTCCCGGATTGGGAGCTGGTGGCATAAGGGGGAGGAGATCGATATTGTTGCTGTGCGGGACGATGAACAGAAGATCCTGTTTTGTGAGTGCAAATGGCAGGAGAATGTGAAGGGTGAACAGGTGCTTGCGGAACTGATGTTAAAGTCTGCCATGGTATCCTGGCATGATGAACGCCGGAAAGAATTTTATTGTGTTATCGCCCGGTCATTCTCCCGGCGTCCCCCGGCGCGGGATGGGTGCCTTTGGTTGGATAAAAATAACCTGATGGATCTCTTCAGACAGTGTCGGTAGGGGATGACG
The DNA here is from genome assembly GCA_028711405.1 of Methanoregula sp. Taxonomy (GTDB): domain Archaea; phylum Halobacteriota; class Methanomicrobia; order Methanomicrobiales; family Methanospirillaceae; genus Methanoregula. Next base: position 576 of record JAQTSH010000120.1, on the reverse strand, counting down.
ATTTAATGCATATAAACTATAGATATAATAAATATAAGACATCCATATCAGTGGTTTAAATCGTGGATCGTCCGTGTCAATACCTAAACTATCCCCACGGAAAAAGAGACTGCCGGAAGCCCGCTATATTGCAGGGTCAAAATCCTCGAAAATCAGCCCGATTTTGAATTTAGTCGATTTAAATGACATTTTACATGGGTGTGGACACTATTTCTACTGGAACTTAGGAACCGGGTCAGAACCCTGGTAATCCGAGTCTGATTTGGGCTTGGTTTTCCGGGTTTCCAGCCCCTGCCGAGAGTAGGGATTCATTATCACCTACCCCGGTAAAATCCGTTCTCTGCCGTAGTATGAACAATTGTTCTTTGATTTCGTTGGGATACAAATTTTCGACAAGGATTGCTAACGAGTGCAAAGTGGATATTGTTGATTTTTTTTATTCTACCGTTGACCGTGTGGTCATCATCATCTTTTTTACCTGTAAATTCGTATAGTATATGGCGCCTCAGTGGCTTAGTTGGCAGAGCGGCTGACTTGTAATCAGCAGGTCCCGTGTTCAAATCACGGCTGGGGCTT
>JAQTSH010000119.1 GCA_028711405.1 Methanoregula sp. | reverse complement strand
GAGGTGTCAGACATCCACCTACATTCATGTCAACCCCACAAAATGGTGGTCTCCCAAGAAACGGGAATTTCCTTCCCAGAATGTCAGATGGCAGTCAGACTTCTCGTTGGTAGATATTTTGTTGATCCAGCAAAACGAGTTTTTCAATCAAGTCCCCACGTCTGAATGTGGCAGAAAGTTGCTGAAGTGATACATGAGGACCCTCTCCGCCATAGAGCATTGTTAACGATTTCTCTATATCCGAAACGGATCGGTTGAAATACGCCTCACCTTTTTGGTCGATGCATTGTTTTGCAGCATTAAAATTCAAGTGTGTCAAGCCGTTTACATCGCAATTCAAATCTTTTAAAAGATATTTGCCCATCTGCATTGCGATAAAACAGGATGCATAACGGATAAATTGAGGAGCGTCTATGGGAGGGCGCCTTCGCTTATTCTCCGGAATGCGATAAATCAAGGTTGCAATGATAACTTGGGCTCCAGTAAGATCTTTTGAGAAGATCAGATCATAGAGTTTTCCGAAATGCTCCCTGCTGAAAAATTTCGCTTGGTGTGGTCGCTTTCTCCAGACAGACAAAATCGCTTCTGCGGCAACACCTGTTGTAATATCCGTAGGTTTAACCGGGGTATCCATTCTTTTTCTCCGGTAGACAAATCCCAGTTGTTCTATGTCGGTTTCAAGACGCCGTTGTATTGCTTCATTTGCCCGTAAATCTCGAAGATCCACAGGGTTCTGACTGTTAGTTGCATATGTAATGCGTCTCACAAGATCGACGTTGTCGCTTGGCAGTTGATAAAGTCGAATTAAAACAAATGCATCGTGGCTGCCTTGATTTATTGGAATGGATTTCAGGGTTTTATAAATGGTCATACAGGTTTGACCGCCATTGATGATCTGGAGATTTTCTACCTGAACTCTGAAATCTCCTTTTTGAAAAGCGTTATAGTTGAACTTGTCGCACGTCAAAGTAATTCCGTTATTGTAAAAATAGAAATTAGAACGCTCATCCCTTTCTAATAATGTTTCCCGAATTGCTTCATTCACACGATTCCCTTGCAATCCCAAATATCTGCGGATATTCCTTTCGAGCAGGCGTTCCCCATGATGTTCAATCAACGCTGCAATTTCTGTTACAGCAAGCCTTCCAACCAGAACGCGACTGAAATTAAAATCTTCAATAATGGCGTTTCCCGTGAGCTGCAAAGAATCATTGACAGGTTTGGTTGCCTGAATAATTGCTACGAGTCGATCATGATTTACATGATCCCAGGTAACGTGATCTCCAAACCCCGCCCTATTAATTGCTTCATCTGTAGCGCGATTCCATTTAAGACCGTTATTACATGCAAGAGCTCTGACTTGTGGGATGTACCCATCACGAATCAGGGATCGGACTTCTTCAACTTTTGTCTTCAGCCGCTCATTGACAGTATTGAGTGGCGAACCTGGATCAAAAATATATCGAATTGCTTGAATCTGCTTATCAATCCCGGTTTCGGGGAAATTTGACCGCCCCTCCAAATCCATTTTATATTTACCCTGAAAGATGCTGACTGTAAATTCCCCGTCACATTCTTCCGAGCAATGAATTGCATCAACTCCGAAGTCCTGTCCCCCTTCCGTCAGACAATCAAATGCCTCATCGTCCGGTAAGTCCAACATCGTTTTTACGCAGAGATAAACGAAAGCCAATGATTTCAATCGTGTTTCGTCATTCTGGATGTTTAATTCATCTTTTGCTCTATCCCGGATTGAAGTAATAATAGAAGACAGTCTTTGGTCAATGATTGCGGCATTAATGTCCATTCTGTCACAACTCGTTTATGTTTCTCGCGTGTCCTTCATTTCCAGAGCTTAACATGAAAATCGGCAAGCCAATTTTCATAACAGCTTGCCTGATGCACACATCATGGTGTTTCATTAGATTCAATCTGGAGATATTGACGATTTAATTTTTTCAACAATTCATCAACGTTCTTTCTTTTTTTAATTCTTTCGAAGAACTGTGACCTCGATTATCTTTTATCTCCATTACCTTATTCTCTTTTGCACGAAGAATACTGTATACCTTGATGGTGCGGAACGGACTGGCATCTGAAGACTATCTCAACCCAAAACAGTTCTTCAAACGGACATCCCTCACCGGGAACCTTACAGGTCTTGCCGCAGAAGTTATCCGCAGGTTGTACGGCGAACGCACGCAGACTTCGCCCGTATTCAACCTCGCCACGTAGTTCGGCGGAGGTAAAAATCACTCCCTGACGCTTCTTCTCTCATCTGGCAAAAGAAGGTCCTGCCGCCAACAACCTGCCCGGTGTCATGACCATCCTCAATTGCGCGGAAATCGACACCGTGCCCAACGCTGCCATTGCCATCTTTGACGGGAAAGAGTTCGACTCGCTCACTGGTCGGGGTGGGGATGACGGGATACCGCTCCGGAAAACCCCCTGGGGCGAAATTGCATACCAGCTCGGTGGAGAGAAAGCGCTGAAAATCCTCTGGGAGCATGAGGGAAAAGACTGCTCCCTCCGGGGACGTTATCCGGAAATTCCTGCCAAACGACACTCCTTCTCTCATCCTCATGGACAAACTCATGAACTATGTCACCCGTACCCGTAAAAGCGGGCTCGCCGACCAGTTCTATGCCTTCCTCCACAACCTTTCAGAAGCCGCACGGGGAATGGATCGTGTCGTCCTTGTCGTATCAGTCCCAGCCTCCGAACTGGAGATGACCCCGAGCGACCAGGAAGACTATGACAGGATCAAGAAACTCCTTGATCGTGTCGGAAAACCCGTCCAGATCTCGCACGAAAAAGAGACCGCCGAGATTATCCGCCGCCGGCTCTTCGAATGGGATGGCGTACCCACTGAAGCCAACAAGATCATCCAGGAATATGCTGACTGGGTTGTCGAACACCGGCAGCAGGTTCCTTCATGGTTCCCGGTCGACCGGGCTCGTGAAGAGTTCAAAGCATCTTATCCATTCCACCCGCTTGTCATTTCTGTCTTTGAACGGAAATGGCGGGCGCTCCCCCGGTTCCAGCAGACTCGTGGGGTATTACGCCTTCTGGCACTCTGCCCGGCGATATGGAACTCGAAGAACGGGCAGGATGAGATCACCATATCCGCGTTCGTCTTTTTGATCTCGGCACCCAGGTGGGCACCGAGCGCCGCTGCCTCGTCCGGGTTACCGGACGCTCCCTGGATACCCCCCGGATCGTGGTGGGGGATACGCTCGTTGTATTCACTACCAATCAGAAAGCCGGGGAGATTATCTCCCTTTTATCCCGGAAAATCTGTACACACACTCCCCCGTAAAACAGAATTATCTCAGACTACCAAAAAACTTCCCGAATCCCTCTCGCATATCTTTATCGAAACTCCATGCATACTGTTAACATAAGATCAGATTATGAAATTCTCCATTTTTATCGAACAGGGTGAAGACGGGCGGTACGTTGTGGAATGTACCGATCTGCCGGGGTGTATGACTGAAGGTGATACTCTCAAAGAAGCAATCGCAAATATTAATGAGGCAATTGTCGGTTGCATCAAGTCCCATTTGAAGACAGCATCGAATAAGATCCACATCACGACCCTGCCTTCCCACATGAGTATCGATGTCGATACTTCCGGAATAAATTATGCCTAAACTCCCGAGGGCAGGGGGAAATAAGCACATAGCTGCATTCAAGCGGGCAGGATGGGTGGAAAACCATGTTTAAGGCAGCCACCATATCCTTACTGAAGGAAATCCGGTTCACCTCTCAATCCCCGTCATGCTGGACGGGATCTCGGCGTGGGATTGTTGCGTAAGCTTATCGATAAAGCCGGTTTGACCCAAAAGGATTATTGTGCATATTTCAACAGGCAAACGCAAGGAAGTCTCTTAACGGGAGGATTGTATCCCGCAGGAACAAGGGTTTACTTTTTTCCACATTTGTTTTCGCCAATTTAAACGTGATCCAGAGTGCCAATCCGAAATTGATCCATCCTATATATAACAAAAAGGAGATCCACTTTTTTAATTAGCGCATAAGGACAGACAAGCGATTATCCTTTCAGGCTTCAATCATCTCATCAACAAGACCCGCCACACTCCGGTACCACAAAACTAATCCCGTGAGACCGCAACTATCCTTGATGAGCGACGGAGAATATATTCAAGAAAAATGTTGGTGTCAATAAGAAACATCAGGCTTCCCGCCACTCCAGAGCCTTATGCTGGAGATCCACGGATGAGTACCTGGTGCCAAGATCGGTAAGAGTCCCTTCAGCTGCACACCGGAACGTTTTAGACGATCTCTTTTTCGAACGCTTCACGAGTTCATCGATGTAGTGAATCGCATCCGCATGTAAATCCGGGGGCAGTATCTGAAGTTTTTCTTCGACTGAACGGGATGATGCTGACATTGTATTTATTACTCTATGGAGTTCCGGGAAAGACAATTCTTTCGCATGAGCCATCGCTGTGCAAGCACCTCATGCACAATCGTTTCAGTCCGGCGAAGGATCTTCCCCACGTACTCCCAGATCTGCTCCTCATTTACCCGCCCTCCGGTCCTTCTCCTTATACCCCTCCAGAAGCACCGTCGTCACATTCTTCACCGGCTTGTCCGTATGCCCGGCGATGTGGAACTCGCAGAACGGGCAGGACGAGATCACCACATCCGCGTTGGTCTTTTTGATCTCAGCACCCCGGCGGGCACCAAGCGCCGCAGCCTCCTCCGGGACACCGCTCCGCACCCCGCCTCCTGAACCGCAGCAGATCGAGGGCATCTCCACCAGGTCCACCACCTGCCGGATCAACTCGCGGGGTGGGTCCCTGATCCCCTGCCCCCGAAGCAGGTGACAGGGATCATGGTAGGTCGCCATCACCGGCAACCGGGCGGGTGGCTCGATACCGTACTTCGTCAACACCTCTGAGATGTCCATCACGGTAAACGGGGGTTTATAATCGTTCTTCAACGTAGAACCACACCCGGCGCACATCGTCATCACCGTATCGATCTTCCGGAACCGGAAGGTATCGATGTTCCGCCTCTTCAACGAATCCAAAAGCGCCAGTTGCCCGGTCCTGATGAGCGGCGACCCGCAGCAGACCTGCTCCTTCGGGATGATCACCCGGATGCCGTTCCGCTTCAGCACCGCAATCGCATCCAGTGCGGTCTTTGGCAACCGCAGGTTGTACATGCAGCCGACAAAGAACCCCACTGTTGCTCTTGGTTCGCCCTCCGGCTCCACCACGTCCCCCACCTGTTCAAAAAATGACGGTTCAGACCGGGGCACACTTCGTCCCGTCTCCTTGATCAGCGCCGCCACCTCCAGGTGCCGGGGCAGGGTGAACCCCCGCTGGTTCGCGCTCGCCCGGAGCTTCTCGATCGCCTTCCCCGGCGTCTCGATCTTCTTCGGGCAGACCTTGAAACATGCCTGGCAGGTGGTACAGCAGAAGAGCCCCTCTTCGATCGCCACCGGGATCCGGTCGCTCGCGTTCCTCGGGTCCAGGGCGAGCCTCTGCTCCTG